>NZ_CATNHG010000024.1:0-135334 GCF_950097965.1 Bacillus sp. T2.9-1 | reverse complement strand
TAATAACTTTAAATTCCCCTTTTAGGGTAGAGATGGTTTTCCTCCATACAGGATGGCAATAGGTTAATTTCTCTCCACAGTCAGGACAATTTGAAATTTCAGGACTGTAATAGATAGACTCGCTTGGATTCAACCTGTTTTTAGTACGCATAAATAAACACCAACTTAAATAATTAATAAGTCTATTATAACCTATTTTATCCGTTGGTGTTATTTATTCCGTGTAAGAAAAAAAATCAAATAAGTTAATTCGATCAATCGAGAAAAAGTCCAAAATCCTAAGATATGAGTTGAGAATTGCCAAGCGAATTGCTGACTTAGAAATGAATAAAGTAAAAATTACTTATCACCAGATACGAACTATTATTTTCAACAGAAGTGTCCCAAAACTAGCAAATGAGATTTCAATTTTAATAGATACACCGATTTTTAATGAGGATACCGAAAAAGTCCATAAAAATTCTAATTTAAAGAATGGCCGTTAATAAATTCAATATGTCAAAAGTATAAATCAAACAATGTTTATAATCGAAGTGACAAGATATTATGTTATTTTTGTGTCATTTTATTAATTGATGTATGTCGCAAACTAATAATAAAATGGACAACAGATGCACAATAATTAAAATAATTAGAGTATATAAATCCAAAATCCAAGCTAAAACATAAGGTTCAGTATATTTGTGTCACTTGTCAAGAAAAGGAGGAGTATATAAAGTTAGATCTAATTATTCGTATAATACCAGTTTTACGAATAGTTAGATGCATAGACGAATCAAACGTATGTTTGGTATAATAAACAAAAGAGCAATCCTTTATCAGGAACACTCTTTTGCAAAAAGACAGTTAATTTTCAGACACTCACATGAGTGCGTACTAATTAATCCATCAATATTTTCGGTCGCTCACGTGAGCGCGTATTTATTGTATATACATATTACTATACCCCTTTTATTGTGTCAATTAAGTAAACTTTGATTGGAAGGAATAAATGATGAAACAGGAAGCTTTAAATACCGAACAAGTAAATATTTTTTTTGATGAAAGTGGTAGCAACAATATTAAACAACGACCTACTTTAATGGCAGGCTTACTGATTCCAGAATCAATCTATAAATCTCTTGAATTTATTGAAATTAATAGAAAGCTAGTTAATCATGAGTTTTTACCTTTACACTGGACAGAATATTCAGGTTTTAAGCCACTCAAGAGAGACATTATAAAGGTTATAAAAGTATTTATAAATTACTCCCCTGTTTGTAAAATGAATATTATTAATTACGATGAAACTTCTTTAAGAGAAAGAAGAAGTTTTTATGACGATAAAGGTTTATCTAAGCTCATGATTTATACAAAATTACCAGAGCGAATATTATATGGCTTGTTACGAAACTATGGGAAAGATGTTAACATAAAAGCTGATTTGTTTATCGAGAATTCATCAAATTATTCCAAATTAGAGCTTGATAAACGCTTAGTAGAACAACTAAATACCCAATCCATGTATCGTGGTGAACAATTTAAGGTATTAAACTGTAAACTAACACCGAAAAAAAATGAAATTGGAGTTGAAATTGTAGATTTACTAATGGGTTTTGTAAGAACGATAATACAAAATAAGAAAGATAATTTGTCTAAAGGAGAATTAATGAGGAATTCCCTTGTTGTAGAACTTCTAAATGAACCTGCTTTTTATAATTTTGTTTGTAATATAAAATATTATGAATGGCAAAGTTCAAGAGAATTATCTGATGTTAAGTTTAAAGAGTATGTTGACCTTTTTTTAGCATCAAATTTAACAAAAATAACTTCCGATGCTGAAAAAAATGTAAAAATACAAAAGCCTAAAAGAATTAGAACAAAAACAAGAACTACAAGATGTTTTAGGTTTAATAAATAGAAAAAAATAGCTCAGCCCTGCCTTATAGGTAGCGGGGGAAAGCTATTTCCGTACAAGTATTACCAGCTCTACAATATCGGTAGTGGAGAAAGTAATACGTTATATTTGGAGTAATAATAACATTTATACATGAATAGTCAACAAAAATGTCAGGTTAGAGTGGTTTGAACGTGTAATTTCCATAGGAAATTACTAAAAAAACATTTTCGATATCACATACGGTAAATAGTGAAAATAATTGTAGAATGCCCCTACCCTTTTACGTCTAAAACACTGGAATTTTTATAATATTGTTAGCGTTCCCTTATATCTCTAGATATCATTTAGTAGTAATGATGCAATAAATACAAGAATAAGGCATTTACTTAATGATCTTGGAAGATATCCATTTTTATTAAAAGTTTGAAACGATAAGTTGATGGTAAAGTAATTATGTTAACAAATGTTCGTAATAATTGTATTATACGAACAAATGTTCTTGTTTGGAGGTGGACGGAATTGGCTATTACAAAACAACATGAATATTATGAAAGACGACTAGAGGAACTTCTAAAGGAAATGCCAGACTTTATAAATGAATATGTAGAAGCCAAAATGGATAATCGCTCCCCTCTTACTCTATTCAATTATGTTAGAGATTATAAGGAGTTTTTATCTTGGTTAATGGCTGATGAAAGAGTCAAGTGGTCTAGTTTAAAAACATTTCCAGTTGGGATATTAGGATCCCTGCCCCTATCTGATGCACAAGATTATTTCAAATATGTCGGTCGGAAAAAGTACGAGAAAGCAAATGAATCTCATAAAATAAGTTCAAAAACGGTTAATAGGCATAAGTCCTCCCTTCGTTCGCTTTTCAATTATTTAACGATTGAAGCAGAAGTTTCAGGAACACAAGGTGAACCTTACTTTCATCGAAATGTAATGAAAAAAATTCCTATCAAGAAAGTTTCGGAAACTTTTAATGAAAGAGCACGGAAGATTTCGGAGAAGATTTTTATAGGAAATGAAGATCTGGATTTTTTGGAGTATATAAAAAACGACTATGAAAACACTCTTTCGGCTTCGGAATTAAAGTTCTTTAAACGTGATAAGGAACGAAATTTTGCTATCATTTCATTATTTTTGGGTAGCGGAATTAGAGTAAATGAATTGATAGAATTACGTCTTAAAGATATAGATAGTAAAAATAACGAAATAAGTATTATTAGAAAAGGTGGCAAGAAAGATACTATTCCAGTTACTCCTTCTTCGATGTTAGATGTATTAGATTATCTAACTATTAGAACTGAAAGGTATAAAGCAGGAAATGAGGACAGTCAGTATCTATTTGTTAAACAATATAAGGGAGAAACGCTCCCTCTTACTGCTCGTGCTGTTGAGAATATAGTTTATAAGTATACCAAATCATTTGATAAACGAATGGCCCCCCATAAATTAAGACATACTTACGCTACTAATTTAGCTGAACAAACAGGAGGAGACATTCCACTTATTATGAACCAATTGGGGCATACTCAATCTGATATTTCCTTACTTTATATCAATACATCTAGAGAAAAAGCTAAGCTTGCTGCAGAACGACTTGATCAAAGGAGAAAAAAATAAAAAGGGAGCATTAATGTGAAAACTTTAATGCTCCCTTTTTGTTTAATCATTTGTAGTGTTATGTATTATAAATAACGCACTTCTACTGAAGGATGAGATCCTGAATAGCTATTCCTATATCGTTTTTTATTTTATCTGAAACCATAACAATTAATGAAATGTGGTAAATTTCCTTGGTTGTGTTATTTTTATCTTCAATAAAATCTATTTCTTCATAGGCATTCTCAATATTAATTTTAGTTGCTATTTTTGTTTCACCTATTGTGAAAATTACTTCTGCATTTTTATTTTTTTTATAACACAATCTAACTCCCTTCCTCCTACTTAGTAGGTGAACAGTTTGTAATTTCCTTCATGTTACCTTTCAAAAGCAACATTTATTTAAACTTCATATTTTATAATTAAGCTCTTTCCTTTTACTTTCTCTTTTATAAAACTTTAATAGAAAATCAACTACTATCCCATAAGTTTGATGAAGTGAAGATAACCAAACTTTAGGATGTATATAACCTAATAATCCACCAATAATCAATTTATTAAAGTAGAATTTTGTATTGTATGAATTATACTTTGTGTAAATGATTCCTGGAACCTCTAAGTCGTTCACTACTATTATGTTATTGTTACTAGGTCGAACTAGCATTCTCTCTTTCTCAAGATCGGAAACTCTAATAATAACTTTATATTTTCTAGGTGAATTTTCATGCATATGTGAAAAGTAATAAGAATTGAAGCTTGGCTCCATATTTTTTTCCTCTTGATGAAACCATATGTATTTTTTTCTTTTACTTTTAAATTTCATTACATAATTTGTCTTGGCACTAATTTTAGCTTTCAATCGTATTTTTCCTGTTTGTAAAAAATACTGGTAATCTTCATCAGTTATGGAATTAGTGTAATGTATTAAGTGCTTATCTTTGATTTCCTCATATTTATTTGAAGTAATAGGATAAACATAAAAATTATTTGTTTTTCTTAGATAAAATTCATATGAAATAAATAATAGTATAAATAGAGACCATGTTAACAATTTTCCTACAAGTAGGTTAGTAACCAATATTAAAGAAGTAAATAGGAAAACAAAAATAAAAATAGATAATAAAGCCATTGGCAGATGTACTAATACCCTAACTGTTCCTAATTTTTTATTAAAAAACTTCATAAATTGCCCCCTCTTTCTTATTCTGAATCTGATTCCGCTTCCTTCTTTTCTACACCAAACCAAACTTCCATTGCGTCCTTCGAAAGTATCCACTCTTTTTTTGTATCAAATTTACTTTGGTGATATTTTAACAAGCCGAGTTCAATCATTTTTTCGGTTTTTTGCCATTTTTTTTTATTTGATGGTTTTAAATAGTTTCTTATTGTATCGGCAGGAAGACCCCACCTTTCAGCAGCTTCTGAAACTGTCATAAAATTATCAATTGTTTTCTTCATAAAAAAATCCTTTCTATGCTGTTCTACTACCATTTTAAACCGTATACGGTTATAATACAACTATATAAGGTTCTTACAGGAGTGTAGTTATGACAAAAAATTATAAATGTCAGTATTGTTATAATGAAGAAGTAGAGGATCTTACCTTTAATAAAGATAAAACTGGATATTGGTGTGAGGTATGTGATGGATTTACCTTAATTAATCAAATGGATAAAGGAAGGTATTTACTCATATTAGAAGAATCCTCTGGAAAAAATGAACCCATTCCTTCTTCTATTAAGTTTAAAAAGAGACTCTCGCCTTTACGTTATCCTGGTGGTAAGAGTAAAATGGTCAATTACATATATAATCAACTCGATAATAAAAAAATGAATCACTTTGTTTCACCATATACAGGTGGTGGAAGTGTAGAATTCGCATTGTTAGAAGCTGGAGTTATTAACCACTTACATATAAATGATAAGGATTTTGGTGTATACGCCCTTTATTGGGTAATTTTTAATATGCCATTTGCTTTAACGGAACGATTGAAAACATATACTCCTTCACATGAGGATTTTTACAAAGCACAACTTACTATTAAGAAGGACTTTGACAAAATAAACATTGTAGAGGCAGCGTGGAATACTTTGATTGTTAACAGGTTAGCTTATTCCGGAATATTTAATGCTAATCCACTGGGAGGAAAGAAAGGTACACCGCAACAATTAACTTCTAGGTGGAATCCAGATGAACTAATAAGACGAATTGAAAAATTACATTCCTTTTCAGACCAAGTAACGATATCTAATCAGGATGCTTGTGAAATGATTGAAGAGAGTTATTGGTGGGATCAAACTACTATTTTTATTGACCCCCCATATGTCAATAAAGCCTCTTCACTATATCGATGTTATTACAAAGAAGAGGATCATATTAAACTTAATTGTTTATTAGATAATTTATATCATGGTTTTGATGGTGCAGATTTAATTATAACTTATGACAATAATGAATGGCTGGAGAGCTTATATTTATACCCAACTGTTAAAGCTGTATCAAGAGCTTACACCGTTTAAATATCAAGAACATTTTAAAATCGTCGATAATAATAGTAGATAAGAAAGGGGATTGTAAATTATAATGAGTTGGCCGTTCAGTAAAGAAAGATTTTTTTTATATCTCTCATATGTTATATATAGTTTTATAGTTATCTATGCTATTACTTACATATATCCAAAATACTTTAATGAAACGATAGTTATATTCCTTGCTGTAATGTTTTTTAGTTATGGTGCATACTTGATATCCCGCTTAACTGGTGTTTATAAAAAGGTTCAGGGAATCGAAAGGGACATTTATCGACAAGAAATTAAGAAAGCATATGCTCATTTCTTTTCAGAAAAAAAAAGCGATATTAGGAATTTCGCTTCTTCAAAGGAAAAGAAAGTGGAAAAAGAGGAATGGATAGAATTTGAAAAGGCTCAATGGTCTTGGAAAGGGAAAACTAACCGTGAATTAACAGCTGTAGAGAGGTATTTCAAAACAGAAAATAATTTAAGACGGATAAACACTTTCGATAGGATTATAAATCTCATTTCTTCTCATTGTTACGGATTCTTTATTTTAGTTAATCCTCTCTATGCTTTTCTAACAACTATTCCAGTAGTTATCATTTCATTAGTACTATTTTTAATCCACACAAAACTAAGAAGAAAACTTCATGAATTATATATTGAAGTATACCCCGAAAATATTCGGGAGACATTGGAGAGTCTTGGTATAAAATAAAGTCCCCCTTTAGGGGGATTAGGCTCTATGACCACCAACCAATTTGGAACGGTGTACAGCTGTTCCTCCTGGAGTATAGGAGACTGCCCTTAGTAAAGAGGTGGGGCCAAATTTATTTCTTAATTCGTCTACTACATAACCAATTTTTCGTTTCTTCCAACTATTATTATCAAATAGATCCAATTGCACTTCGTAATCATCTACAAGTTTTGACAAACTAACAGATATTTGTCTAACAGTTTGTCCGCGATAATTTTCTCTCATAATATCCAAACATACCTTATATACATCCATGGTTACATTAGTAGGATTTTCGATTGTTCTTGACCGATTAAATCCACCACCATACTCATCTCGACTATATCCTAACCCAAAACTTATAGTACGAACCGCATGGTGATTCTTTCTTGCTCTTTTACATACCTCTTCGCACATTTCTAATACTACAGTTTCTATCTCTTTTCTTTCCTTGTAATCCCGAAGTAATATTTGGCTTTTACCGTAACTGACTTGTCCATCCATAATTGGTGCTCCAATTTCGGACAAGTCTATTCCCCAAGCATGATGATACAATTGGTTTCCTAATATTCCAAACTTACTTTCTAGTAATTTCAAATCGTACCTAGCAAGTTGCCCTATTGAAAATATCCCCATTCTGTTTAGAGTTTTTTCAGTTCGCTTACCAATTCCCCACATTTCACTCAATGGTGATATAGGCCATAATTTCTTTTGTACATCATTGAAAGTCCAAGTTGCAATACCACTATCCACCTTTTTAGCTTCTAAATCTAAACACAGTTTTGCCATAAGTATATTTGGACCGATTCCTACTGTAGAGGGGAGCCCGAAATCACTATAAATATCATATTGAATTTGTTTAGCTATTTCTTGGGGTGTTCCCCATTTATCAGATGGTCCAAGTTCTAAAAAGCTTTCATCGATGGAGTAAACATGTACTTTATTAGGAGGTACATACCTATAGAATAATTTAACTATTTCTGTAGATACGCGGACAAACAAGGACATCGATGGATTCACTACTACAATTCGAGGATCTTTTGGAATTTCAAACTTCCGAGAACCAGTTTTTATTTTAAAATCTCTTTTCATAGCAGGAGAGGCAGCAAGTACTACACTCCCCTCCCTCTCCGTATTTCCTACTACAGCTAAGTGACAGGTAAGAGGGTCGAGTCCTAATAATACAGCTGAAACAGAAGCATAAAATGACTTCATATCGACTGCTAGTATGTTTTTATTAGGAAACTGAGAGTAGTCGAACATAAACAATCACCTATTTTGTTATTTTGCTTATCGATGAAAAAGGTAAATATAAAATTTCTTCTGTGTTATCCTTTACTAAACGAAAGTGCTTATTGTTGTAATCAATAAATATGGTTTTCCCTGTTATGATTGCCTCACCTAATGCTGGATGGGCAAAAACATAAAAAGAAACAGAAGAATTAGTTTCCATTGCATTATAAATTGTTTCTTCCTCTAAAAAAGAATAAGCCATTACTATCTCCTCCAATTAACATAAAAAATTATATAAGAACTTATGTTCGATTTCAATGTTATTTTCTTACTGTTAAATTAATTTCACTATAAAGAGAGCAAAATGTTTGACCTATTTTGACTAACCAGATAAAATAACGGTAATAAATGGATAAAGAGGTGCCCTATGGAAATTGAAAAGATATATCGTAAATTAGACGAAGACATTTACACTTTTGGAGATCATTTTAGTGGTGGAGAAGAACACAAATACATTTCTTCGGAAGCACTTATTAGTAAATCGTTACTTGAGGATTTGAGAGAAGTACTTGATGAAAATCAAAATGGATACGACCAAGAAGTAGTAAATAAAGTTCTCCATCTTGTTAGATACAATGGTCCAATTGATAATTATGCTAATTTTAATGAAAATGTGTATGCTGGAGAGATACTTTCTGAATTGCCATATGAAGAAGATAGTGATCCTGGAGAGATTGCAGGCAACCAAGCTGCAGATAAAAGACAAGACCTTTTAAATGAAGCAAGTGATGATATTAAAGAATTAATGGAAGCTTTATCTTCTTTACTTTAAGTCATAACGGATTGAAATTTATGTTACAAGGGTATATTATAATATATAAGAATCAAACTAAAAAAACCAAGGAGCTAGAACTCCTTGGACAACTACTTACGAGTGGTATGCTAAATTGTTATTTAGAAGACCCACCCTTATGCTTCCGACGGCGCGGGGTGGGTTTTCGTTTGTTCTTCTTTTTGCTTGCAAAGCGATTTGCATAGCCTGCAGCTAGAGTAGTAAAAAAAATTTTTGCTACATCTTTGAGTAAGTCCAATACGAAATCCATTTGTATGTCACCTCCTTTCCCTCTTAGACAGGAAAAGAGTGCATACCACCCGCACCTATGTAGTTGTATCACCATTATATCACACCATTTTTTCATTAGGACAAACAAAAACCCCTTACATTATGTAAAGGGTGTTAAATTATAAATTTTTGAAAGCTAGCACTTCTCATAAAACCTTTAGAAGTTAAACATTGATATTTAACTTCTCCTTTTAGAAGTGGATCTAAATAAACAAAGTTCTTATCTTCCCCGATAATTAATTGTTTTGATATTTTATAAAAGGCTTCCCTTTCCTTTTTGGGGACAAATTCCACAATTCCTCTTGATTGGTTCCCTTCTTTTATCAACCATCCAAAAGAATGTTTTTTATATCCATAAATATTTCCTATTAAGAATTGGTAATTTTTGATTTTTTGGAAAGCGAAGGTTCGACTATCTAATTTATATTTAGATGAGAGGTTTTTACTTACTATCCCCTCTAAGCCTAGCTTCTTCACTTTATTAAATAGGGTTTGTCCATCGTTAAATGAAGTAGCTGCTGAAATTAGATGGTCGTTAACAATAATCGAACTTAAGATATCTAATCTCTTTTCTAAGGGATCATGTATTGTAGATACTCCATTAAGGAAAAGAATATCAAATGCAACGAAGTGTACGGGGATGGATTTTGCGAGAGAATCAATTTTATCTCTTTGAGACGCTTGAAATCGTGTCATAAGGGATTCGAAATTCGGTTTGGGTATTTCACTATTTTTATCAAGAACAATCATTTCTCCGTCCAATATACATGTTCGAACAGGCAAGTTTATATTAAGTAATTCAATGTACTTTACTGTAACATCATTTCCATGTCTAGTGTAGATAGTGATTTTCCCATGATCGTAATGAAATAATGCTCTATGTCCGTCAAATTTCAACTGATGTATATAATTTGAATCAGTTGATATAATCTCGGATGGTTGTAATAACATTGGTTTTAAAGGAGTGTTTAGCACAGATTTATCACCTCTTCTAATATCATAACAGAGACAGATAGGACCATAAATAGAACGTTATTGTTAAAAGAGGAATAATGTGGTTTTAACTTAACTAAGGAAAAGCCCTTCAGTTTATTAAAAGGGCTTAAGTGTGGGGATTCATGTTGTAAGACTAATATATAACCATCCCGTCTATTTTATGCATTTGAAGTCTGTTTGATTTTGTTATATTTGGTTACCGTTTTAGCCTGGCTAAGTACATTGACTAAACTTTGGTAATAATTTATAATTTAGTTATAAATGATGTAGTTTTTGTTTTGTTTATAAAAGGGAGAGGGTCAGGTATGAATACAGTATTAACTTTCCTTAATGGTTTTGTTCAGTACCGAAGAGGAAAACAAACAGGGTTAGCAGGTTTATTGGGACTTATTCTATTTGTATTGGCAGTTTACAGATGGGATATCACTTATCCAATTTTGGAATCTCTTAAAATCATTGATTTCTTTGATAAATTAGGTTTGATTTATGAAGGTGAACCAGGGACATCTTTGTATGCAATAATGATGTTTTTAACAAGAGCAGCTATAGTGATTATGATATTTTTAGCACTTGCTTTAATTTTAAGTTTATTTCTCATGATTATTGGTTCTTCGAAGTTAGGACAAGACTTATTAGCATATGTGGTACTGACTATCATGACTCCCCTTTTAGTATTATGGATGTTAGGATATTATATTGCTTATTGTTTTGGATTTCGTACTAAAAAAGAAAAGGCAGAGGAATCATATGAAAAATGGCATCAAGATACTTTCGGAGAACACTCTGATAGATATAAAGATGAGCAATTAAAGTATGAAGAGGCTAGGCTTTCCGCTCCCGATTTATTAAAAAAATACTGTACTACTTACTATATAGAGGATACAATTAGTCATTTAAATAGATTGCCTATTTTTGGTGATACAGTTTTCATGCTAGGAGAAACCTATGATGGATCACTCTATATCTTAATGCCTGACCCTTTATTGAAATATAATAGAAAGATGGATATCGAATATAGGAGGGACTATTCTACTCCTATTAAAGCAGTACCATTTACTGTGAAAAATGTTGTGTTAGAAAAAAAAGATGATTCTAATATCATGAAATATAGACCAGAAAAAATGGTCATTTCTTTAAAGAAAAATCCCGAGTATAATGTAAATAGTGAATTAATTAAATATGAATTTTTAGTAGATATAGACTTTTGGGATATCAAGTCTTTTTATATGCCGGATATTGATATAAAAGACATTAAACATTACATTAGCTCTTTCGGCAAAAGAAATGATTATCGAATTTATTTAGAAGATAAGGTAGAAAAATATTTTTCTCAAAAACAACATCTTTTAAATTTTTTATATAGAGACATATCAAGCGAAAAATTTCAAGAAGTTACTAATGACCTTAAAGAATTAAATGCAACAAATGAAGATATAGTTAAAATGATAAATGATTCTCCCAAAATACTAGGAGTGAATAATGAATAAAGAAACTTTAATAGAATTGTTAATTCCTCATAAAGAACATTTAACAACGGTAGGCAAGTGGGAAGAATATGCTTCAAAGCACAACCTACCATCCTATTACTCATTAAGAAAGTTCTTTAATGATTGGAACGAAATTAGAAGCGCTTTAGGAACAGAGATAAAGGGAAAATATGATCGAAATAGCCTTATTCAAATCGGAAAGGAACATAAAGAGCACGCTAAAACAATAAGAATGTGGAAAGATTACTCTGCTAATCAAACACTAGATCTTCCCTCTCCTGGTCAGATTTTAACAGTATTTAAAGATTGGTCATCGTTTAAAAATGCCATTGGAGTAGAGAATGAAAGAACTCCGAAGTATACAAAGCAAAAAATAAAAGAAGTTCTTGAAGAACATAATGAATTTTTTATTTCACGTTCTCAATGGGATATATATGCTTCTGAGAATAAATTACCAACTTATAAAACAATTAGAAATCATTATACGTACGATGAAATATTGGATATAGTAGGAAAGAAAAAAGTTTTTAATTTATCAAAAGAAGAACTAATAAAACTTACATTAAAACCAGAGTATTTTTACAAATTTCTTAACTCGTCTAAAACAAAATGGGATGAATTTGCAAGGGCAAATAATCTCCCATCGTCGTATAAATATATCCAAACATTCGATACATGGTTAAAAGCAAAAGAGGAAATTGACAATGCATATTTAATAAATTCAAGAGGTACGGATGAATAGTTAATCCGTACCTTCTATCTGTTTTACGATATCCCAAGCGGAAGTGACTATTGAAAATGTAGAGTGTTGATGCTCCAACGAATGAGAGTATTCAGAAGGAGATATGAAAAAATTAACTTTTTTAGATATGTCATCTTTATATAAAATTTCTAATAAAACTTTATTTGAGTTTGGACCAATTCCTCCCTTAGATTCCTTAACTTTAAGTCCTTCAATTGTTCCATTTCTAGAAATTCTTTTTATGATTTCTTTAACCACTAACTCCTTATTTTCTTCTTTTGATTGAAATAAATCCTGTGAAAGTACTTCAACATCAAAAGCAGAAGTAAAATAATCTATATTATTTTGTAATAATCCAGTCATAAAATAGTTTATGACGTTCCTCTCAGGAGAAACGTCACTATGTTGGTTTGGTTCGTAAAAACCTAAATCTAATTCCATGTTAACCTTTGCATTCTTTTTTGCCCACTCCATCGTTTTATTTTGGTAGCTTTCATTCATTGAAATTTCTTCTGCTACTTCATTTTGCATTTCCTTTAAATCAACAGGAGTTAATTTTTGATTGGATGAAATACTAATATAAATAACTACACAAATTGTTAGAATTGAAACGCTTATGATCCAAAAGTATTTTTTTTTCATTATTTTTTCACTTCTTCCAGTGCTGCACTCGCAAGCTCTTCTCTTAATATTTTCCATTGATTAGCAATATTCGCTTGTTCTTTTTTTATTTCTAAATATTCTTGTCTTAGTCCATCTTTATCAACAGTAGCATATTCATCGCTACTACTATTATTGGCACTATCAATTGCTGTAAGTAATAACTGATGGGAGCGGTTGACTAGAACAATAAGATTTTGGTGAGTCTCAAATAGTTCAGGATTTACATCTAATGCTTCTACATTTGAAACAAGTTCATTTGATTTTTTTATTGTTTCTATCATTATTTTAGCGAATTGATTATTACTTACCTCATGGGTGTATAGACCATCCAAAGAGTTATTGAAATTTGTTAATATACTCGTCATTTCAGTAATATATTCCTGTAACGATTCATCGTAGTCTTTAAGATAATTAATATTATCCTCTGTAACTTTAATATTTGCATTAGAACTAGACGAACACCCACTTAAAAATATAGCTAAAACGATTAATATGATAGAAAATCGTAGTTTACTAATTAATTTCATTTTTCACACCTCTATATTAGGTTAAAATTTAATGTACAAAGCAGGATTTTTAGCATTGGCTTTGTTTGAAGTCCAAGCAGGTGAGTGAATTTCGAAATGCAAATGTGGTCCAGTCACATTCCCAGTACTACCCATGTATCCTAAAAACTGCCCTTGTTTTACTTTTGTGCCAGCAGAAACAGCTCTATTTTGCATATGTGCATATACAGTTTCATAATTCTTACCACCTATTGTATGTTGAATGTAAACAACATTCCCATATGAACTACTTAGATACGATCTATGCACTATACCATCTGCGACTGCATAAATTTTCACATTGGATCTTCCGCCTAATCCAATATCGATACCATAGTGAGTAGCACCCCATCTTGCACCAAATCCAGATGTTACTTTTCCTGTTGTAGGTCTGATAAAACTGCCTGGATTTAGTTCTGGAGAATCAGAACCACCGCTATAGGTAGCACTTGTTTTGAATTTTTCTGCTCTAGCTAATACATCATTAACATACCAATCTGCATGATTATATTGGTATATTGCTTTTCTTTTATCTTTCGAATATCCATTTTTAGATAGATAATTAGCAGCAGTAAAAATAGCATCTTCTAATGTAAACGGATCGGCTTTTCCATCATTATTACCGTCTACGCCGTACCCACCACCAGCTTTAATTACACTTAGGTTGGTTATATCGGTATTACTTGATACTCTTCCCCCTCCAATATTATATTTCCAGCCTGCCCAGGTACTAGGAAGAAATTGCATGTGGCCAACGGCTCCTGCATACGATATCATCGGTTTGATTGTACTAAAAGCTGTTTCTTTACTATGTATAGCAGCTAATGTATACCAATGAACCCCGTACTTTTTTTCTGCTGATAGATAAATAGGCATATATTGAGGAGGAACCCCCGCTCCAGGGATAATATCACCATCATAGCTAATATCATCAAAACCGAAGACACCGCCGTTCCCCTTTAGCCAATCAATATAATTTATATCTCCCTCTAGAAAGCTATAATTGGCCTCTATTAGCATTTTTTCGTCTAATCCTAGGCCCATAGAATTTAAAATGGAATCGAAATTAGCATAATCTTGTGTTACTTGTTTACTAGAATCAAAGTATTGTTGTCTAGTTTTAGTAGTCGTCTTTACTTCAATAACTTTATCCACCTTAACTGTCTTAGTTTTTAAAAGATATACTTTTGTATATCCAGTAGTGTTAACGTTATATTTCTCTTGTCTTTTCTCTTCCGCAAGTAAGGACTTCCAACTTTTACTACTGGAATTAAAAAATGGATAATAAGGATCCGTTTGATCTGCTAAATATGCAGGTACACTTAATGCTTTCCAATACTCCACCTTTTTGTCTACTTTTATAGTTTTATGAGTAATTACTGTGTTCGATTTCCATGCTGTTACTTTTGGTTTATAGGTAAATATAGTAGAGCCATTCCAATATTCTACAGAATTTAATTTCGTAACCATGTTTTTGGTATGCTGAATCTTTCCAACATCACACTTTTTACCTTCTTCACAAACGATTACCTGCTTTTCTTTCCATTCATCATACTGGCCATATTCGAACTCCGGTGCTAGTTTTGTTGCCATATTTTTGATTATTCCTTTTGTTTGTTTAAGACTATAATCTTTTTGTTCAAAGAAATCTAACATAATAGTAGAAGATATAAGCCCTTCAGGTACTCGATAAGGTCTTTCCAATTCGCTATTCATATTAACAGTTGATTGAGATTGCTCTTTAATATAAGCTTGTATCTTTGCATCATCGCCACTTAATTTACTATCTGTGGTCCAAAAAAAAGATAAGGCAACAGATATTAGAACAGTTACAATTATTGTTCCTAAGATTATTAAGATCCCAGGTACTCCAACAGTTCCAATAATCCATGATAGAATTTGTTTTAATACTTTTAAAATTACTTTTATTGCTGCCTTTAAGGCCTTTTTTCCAATAGCGACAGCTTTCTTTTTAAGTTTTTTAGAAAAGGGTTTAGATAGAAATCTACCTAATCCCTTCATCCCATTAACTAGCTTTTCATTGAGGGTTTCTTGAGTATTTTTATTATCACTCATAAATTATCACCTTAATGAACTAGTAAATGCTTTATTTCTTTGCATTTCTAATTGTTTTCTTGCAAAATTACGTTTATTCGGTACGGCATATGACATTAAATCTTCAGGTTTAAGTGAAGTTGTAAAATCACTATCCGAATCATTGAAATTAGGAACTAGTTTTTTATTTCGGACTTCGCAATTTGCTGTTATTATCTTATCATTTTGAACTCTTGCGTCTCCTGGTCCATAAGGAGAAATTCGATAAGTTGTTCCGTTTTTAGTACCTGTCATATAGCTTCTATTATGATCGACCACCATTTTTATATTTTCCATTTCGTTAAGTGCATCTTTTATATAGTATTGACCACTATCAACTAACTGATTGTAGCTTTGAACTTCTTGTATTACTCTTGGAGACTTACTGGTATTTCGATTGGTAAATAATTGATTAGGATTTACATTAATCTTAGGAGCAGGTATTTTCCCACCACCACTGTCTAAAGAGTAGGAAGAACTTGCGGATAATAATTGACCATCTCTAACAGTTAAATCCTGATAAACCACTTGGTTATTTTTTAAACCAGAGTGACCTGATGCCATACGTGACACTACATGGGTTTGACCAGTTTTATCCCTAACTTGAACTACTGTATTTTTACTATCAGTTACCATTTGAATGGCACCTTGTGCAATTTCAGTTTGGCCATTATCTAAAGTAATCGTTTGAGCCATATGTGCTACATCAGAAATTTCTTTTATTTGTTTATTAACTGCATTGTTATATGGGTTAAAGCCCTTTAGACCAAAAGCCTTTGAGTTGTTCATGCTTGGAGCGGCATATTTAGCCATAACTTGATATCCTCCAACCCCAGCTACAACTCCACCAGCATAAGCAACGGCATCTCGGAATTTTGCTTGCTTCTCTACCAAATTACTTGGAGTATAAGACTTATAATCATTTACAAAAGCTTTTCCGCCCTCTATAAGGCTTTCTTTTGCAACAGAAACTAACTGAGTAGGATTTTGTGCTAGACTATTTAGGTTTGGCTTGTTTTTAATAAATGAAGTGGCTGTTGTCATACCAAGTGTTTTTGTAGCATGACCAATTTTCGTATCTCCTACAAATTGACTTACTTCTTTAAGGCCTGAAGCACCCATCACCCCTTGTACTAGACCATTTCCTAATCCTGCTGTAAAACGTCCCGCTGAATTCTGGATAATTCTTTGTCCTAAAGGAAGATTAGGTGGCATAGATTTTTGAACTGATGAAAATATCTCTTGTGCTTTTCCGCTTGAATCAAAGTTTTGGTATGCTTGAGCACGAGGTAAATTACTGTTAACTATATGCCAGAAAATCCTATGGAAGATCCATTGATTAAAGAACTAGCAATATATTTAGACATACCACAAGAGTATATTTTTACTTGTTCTGGTATAAGCCAGGCTATTCACTCTATATCAAATTTTAAAACATGGGAAAGAATCGTTATAACTACTCCTGAATTTGGTTTATATTCGCTCGTAGCTAGTGAGACTGGAAAAGAGGTTATTACCATTCAGGTTGATACTTTTGATTGTTTAATTGATTTTTATAAAAAGAATGATAGTCGAAAAAATGATATTTTATGTTTCTCATCTCCAAGGTGGTTTGATGGGATTAGAATTACTAAAGACCAATTAACTACTTTACTCACTAATTTCCATGGCTTCTTATTTATTGATGAGGCATATATTGATTATAGCAATACAGAAGACTGGACGTTAGACTTTTGTTTAAATAATGAACGAATTATCCTAGCCCGTTCTTTCTCTAAAGGCTGGTATTTACCAGGTCTACGGACAGGCTACATTGTCAGTAAATATTTACCATCTACTTTTAGAAAACAGAATATAGTACCACATTCAGTAACAAGTTATTCAATAGAGTTTATTAAACAAATGCTAAACGATAGGGATTTAATGAATCATTTTATTAAAATTAGAAAGAATGTGATAAATTTAAGAGAATATGCGTATTTACACTTATTACAAATTGATGGAGTTAAACCAGTTAATTCAGAGGCTAATTTTTCGTGTGTCCATTTCGACCCTGAAAAATTTAATAACGAAAGACTAGCGGGTGTAACCATAGAAGGTGTAAAAGTATTAAATTTGCCAGAAGTTATTTTAAAATATGCAATTTGGGAAAAAGATGATATTGATAATATGCTTAAACACATTAAGGATTGTAGGATATGAAAATACGTTTATATACGTTACCTTTAGTTTCGTTAGCATACCCTAATTTAAGCGTACCAACCTTATTAGGATACTTAAAAGATAGATTTCAAATTGATCAGAAGGATTTATCAATAAGTATAACAAACTTATTGACTCATGAAAATTTACTGGCTGAATATACAAACCTTAGGGAAAATATTACCAATATAGAGAAGGAATATTTGGATAGTATCCTAAACATTGAAAATTCCTTAAATATCATAAGAAATAAAGACTTATTTAATTTCCCTGACTATATAAAAGCAACAAAAACTATTAATGATTGTTTAGAATTATTATCATATAAATTTGGATGTAGTTGGAACTTAACAAAATTTTCCTTTTTAAGAAAACCAAACAGTGTGAATGAACTATTAAAATTCGTTGACGAACTAAGTTTATTTGATACGATTTTTGATGATGAAGTAAAATTATTAAATAATGATAAAAGAGACATAATTGGACTCTCAGTTTCCTATGCAGAACAGTTACCCTTTGCACTACGATTTAGTCAAAAGTTAAAAGAAAAATTCCCTAATGTAAAAGTTATTTTTGGAGGAAGTTATATTACCCATGCAGCAGCAAATATAAAATCAATTATGGATGACAGTGAACTAATTGATGTAGCGGTGTTATTTAATGGAGAGTTAGTTTTAGAGCAGATAATTAATTCTTATAAGAATTTTGGAAAGGTAACTTCTGATATACCAAATGTTTTTTACAGAGATAAGGGAAGGGTTAAAAATAATTTTTTTAAAAAAAATCATGGTTGTGTGAATGATATAATCCCATCATATGACGGGATTAATCTAGATAAATATTTAAGTCCTGAAAGAGTATTACCAGTAATGTTATCTTCAGGATGTAAGCACGGTAAATGTTCCTTTTGTTCACATCATTATAACCACGGAAAATTTAATGGTTTTAAAAAAAACCAAACAATTATTGATGAGTTTAAATGTATTACTCAAAAATATAAAACGAAAAATATTTATTTCGTAGATGCATATTTAACCATAGAAAAACTTATGGAAGTTGCTAGTTTAATTAAATTTAATGATATTAAAATTAAATGGATGACTGAGACTAGAATAGATCCATTATTATCAGAGAAGGAAATTGTTAGCGAAATTAAAAAATCGGGCTGTGTCTTACTCTCATTTGGTATAGAATCATACAATAGGTCAACTTTGAAATCTATGTACAAGGAAATTAATGTAGATTGTATTCCACAGGTAATGGACACATTGGCAAATCATAATATTACAACATGTATAACATTAATTACTGGTTATCCTGGTGAAACAATTAAACAAATGGAACATTCTCTTAATCAAGCATTTTCTAATGAAGATATTGATTTAGTCGGAGTTTCAGCTTTTGGTTTAATGGAAAACTCCCCTATGCATCTATTACCCCAAAAATGGGGTTTATCTCATTTGAAAAAGAAAGATTTCCTCAGTTTAGAATATAACTTTAAATTCAAAGATGTTGAATATAATCAGAGTAATATATTTAACTTAATCAATAGTATAACAAAGGAAAACAATCTTCAAATATTTAGAGATGTTCAAAGAATTATTCAAAACAGGGTTCATTTCTTCTTTATTACAAAAAAACAATTACAAGAAATTAAGAGAATTAGCAAGGGAATGATAAGTAGGTGAATATTCTATTAATTAATATGCCGTTTGCAAGTATTATAAGGCCACCACTTGGATTAGAAATATTAAAAAATATTGCCGTAGAGAAAGGTCACAATTGTGATGTTATAAATTTGAATATTAGTTTTGCAAAAATGATGGGATTAGAATTTTACGAACTTGTGGCAGGATACGATTCAACTGATCTAATTGGAGAATGGATTTTTTCACAACATGTTTTTGATAAAAGTACCGAAGATGAGACAAACGAGTTTGTTGAGTATATTACAGCTAAGTCTAGAACAATGATACATTCTTGGCGTGAAAAAGAGAAACTATTAAGTTTAATAAATGCAGGAAGAAAGACTTCGGATGAGTTTTTAAAAAACATTATACAGAATATTGATTTTTCTAAATATCAGATTGTGGGTTTTACGAATAGTTTTCAGCAAACGATGGCTTCCATAGCCCTAATAAAGCAAATAAAAAAGATATATCCTAATCAATTGATAATAATGGGTGGAGCGAATTGTTTTGGTGAAATGGGTGTGGAACTAATAAATACCTTTAAGGATATCGATGGTGTATGCATTGGTGAAGGTGAAGGTGCTTTTATAAATTTATTAGATAATTTCAGTGTTTTCAGTGAATCACCAAGTGAAAATATTATTGTAGGATTCGCAACCAAAAAAGGATATAAGTATATTGATATTGATAATAGCTATAATTTAAATAATAATAGTATTCCAAACTTTGGTAGTTATTTCAAGGAATTATTTCAAAGTTTCCCAGAAAAGCAAAAGGAAACAGTGATATTATATGAAGGTTCAAGAGGGTGCTGGTGGGGAGAAAAACATCAATGTGTCTTTTGTGGCCTAAATGCAAATGCTATTGAATATAAAGGTAAATTACAGAAAAAAATTTACAATGAAATGAAAACATTAATTGAAAGTTATGGTGAACACACAAACACACTATTTTTCACAGATAATATAATGAGCATGGAATACTTTGAATATATCTTACCAAAATTAAAACAAGACAAGATTAAAATTGATATGTTTATGGAAGTAAAGAGTAACTTAAATGAACAACAAGTTTGTGTTTTAAAAGAAGCTGGTGTAACTAAGATACAGCCAGGAATAGAAAGTTTAGCCACTAATAGTTTGAAGTTAATGAACAAAGGAGTAGATCTATTACAAAACCTTAGACTATTACGGTTATGTAAAGAATATGGTATTATACCTTTTTGGAACATTATTTTTGGATTTAGTGGGGAAAGTTCAGAAGAAATACAGGGTCAGATAGATATTATGAAAAAAATAAATCATTTACAGCCTCCTGTGGCAATCTCTAAAATTAGGTTGGATAGGTTCAGTCCCTACTTTAATGAACAGAAAAAATATAATATTCGAATAAACGGACCGATTAAGAGCTATAAATATATTTATCGGGATAAGGGAATAAATATCAATAAACTAGCTTATTATTTTGATTATAATAATGATGCTGTATTTGAAAATAAAATTCTTAATGAATTTGTGTCTCAATTTGAAAATTGGAAAGATAATTTCAATCAAACGGACTTATTTATGTATCAAAGGAACATGGATAAATTTGTCTGTAGAATTGGGGAATCAAACAGTATTTATAAATTGAATGAAATACAAGGGAAAATTCTTGTATATGCAAGAAATATAACCTCAATTAAAAAAATTATTGAAAATGTCATAAAGGATGTTGATTGTAATGAAGAGGATATTCTTTCTAATATTCAAGAGTTAGAGAAACTTGGATTTATAATTATGGAGAGGAATAAACTTTTGACAATAGTTTTACAATTCAATCCATATATCCCCAGTGAAAATCTAATACAAAATGCATTAAATGCTACAAGTATTAGTTAGTATAAATCAATCCTCTTGAAAAGGCTAATAATAAAAAACCATAAAGAGAAAAGTTTGTACAAAGATTCTTGTCTTTTTTTGTACAAGCTTTTTTGTCCTAAACTTTCTCAAAGGGTTCAAAGGGTATTGTACAAACTATCTTGTCGTTTTTGTCCAGAGATTTATGTCGGTGAACATTGTTTGAGCCAAGTGGTAACCTCGTTAGATTAACGAATGATATAATTAGAGATATGTAGACAGGATATTTGTTAAGTATCTGCATCTATTGGCAGGTGCTTATTTCTTTAAAGAGCGGAAAATCTTTCCCACTCTATTAAAAGGCAGACATCTAATAAATCATTTACTAATAAGCAAAGGAGTAATAGGTGTTTACATGAAAAAAATATATATTGTTTTAGCAACCTTAACAATTGAAACAGTGCTAATTTGGTTTGCATCCTATTTACTGCAATGGAAATTTGTCGACACCATCTTTTTAGGTAGTCTATTGCTTTTTGGAATAGTTTATCTCATCCGCTTATACATTCATCAAACAAACACAGTATTTAACGCAAATATAGCAGGCTGGACATGGGAGGAAGCTGGAATTGGTCCGTTTCGTTTTCGTGTGTCACCAATTATTATTGGACTTATTCTCTATATAATAATTAGTTTTTTTGTCACGTTGATAACCTATTATTCTTATTTTTTATAGCAAATATAAAGTAAAGGAAGGGTAGATCATGACTTCTTTAGAGCATGAAAGATAAAACCGTTATTGCAGAGGTCCTCCACTAATTTTTTAGATGAATAAGAAAAATAGAGGAGGAATGGAGCGTGAAAGAGATTAATTTTCACAAATATTTAGAAGAGATAAAGGAGAAGTTTACAGGATGGGATTTTTCTAGTATCCATGACACAGGACGAATCCAAAGCAGCTTGCTTTCTTGGTCTTACGGAAGTAAGGTGGTTGCTGCCATGCAGGATGCTACAACAGTATTAGATATGGGAACCGGTGGAGGAGAATTTCTGTCTTTATTAAATGGCTATTTTCCACCAACAATTTATGCTACAGAAGGATATAAACCGAATGTATCAATTGCCAAAAAGAAGTTAGAACCATTAGGTGTAAGCGTATATGAAGTGGTCGATGATGAACAATTGCCATTTTCCGACCAACATTTTGATTTGATTATCAATAGGCACGAATCTTACTCGGTAAAAGAGCTAAAGAGAATAGTGAAGCCAAATGGAATCTTTCTTACTCAGCAAGTCGGAGGTTGGGATTGTAAGGAAATAAATGAATGGTTTGGAACTTCGGTTAATCCGGAATTTAAAGAGTGGAAGCTTCTATCTGCACTCGAAATGTTCCCAGTGGACGAATGGGAAATCGTTGAGCAAAAGGAGGATTTTCCAATCCAGCGTTTCTATGACTTGGGTGCATTGATTTATTATTTAAAAGCGATTCCTTGGCAAGTTCCTGATTTCAGCATTAAGAAGTACGAGGATGCCCTGTATCGTCTGTATCTGCACATCGGAAAAGTAGGTTATTTTGATGTAACCCAATCAAGATTTTTTCTTAAAGTGAAATGTAAATAAGATAATGTGACACTAATCACCTATAGAGCCTTGGAAATTGGCTACTATAGGTTTTTTTTGTAAACAATCACCCCTAATTATAAGGAGTGGGAAGTGAGATAATCGTGACAGAAAATTCACCTGGTTATTGGGAGGTTTTTTCCTTTTTTTCTAGAATGGTAGAAAAGAGATGTGTAGGAAGGAGCAAATGAGATGGTTGGTGAAGAAATTATTACAATAAAGAACTTACGAAAAAACTATGGCACCGAGGAAGTACTAAAAGGAGTGGATTTACATGTATATCGAGGAGAAATTATTGGATATATAGGTCCGAATGGTGCAGGAAAAAGTACTACAGTTAAAATTATTCTCGGTATAGAGGGAAATTATCGTGGAGAAGTAATGCTTTTTGGCAAAAATATTAGGGATGATTCGATGGAATATAAGCGAAAAATCGGTTATGTACCAGAAATAGCAGAAGTATATGATAATCTAACGGCATATGAGTATTTAACATTTATCGGTCAACTATATGGAATGAGTGCAGAGTTTGTTGAACATAAGGCAAAAAGATTAATGGAACTGTTTGGTATAGGAGAGGTATATCATTCGCGAATCTCCTCTTATTCAAAAGGGATGCGTCAAAAGCTGTTAATTATATCAAGTGTCTTGCATAATCCAGATATTCTTTTTCTAGATGAGCCAATCAATGGACTTGATGCGAATAGTGTGATGGTGTTTAAGGAGATTCTTGCCCAGTTTGCATCAAGCGGAAAAACGATATTTTATTCGTCACACATAATGGATGTAGTAGAAAAAATAAGCAGTAGAATCATTCTATTGAACGATGGAAAGATAGTGATAGACGGAAGCTTCAAAGAGTTACAAACACAAAACGAACAAGGTAGCTTGGAAGGAATCTTCAATCAATTAACTGGCTTTAACAACCATAAAGAAATAGGCGAATCCTTTGTATCCATTGTGCAAGAGGTACAATCATGAGAGAATTTACTATATTAAAGTTCTTTGACCGTTTTAAAGGTTTATTTTTGAAAATAGGTATCGATTATTCCGTTTTAAGAACGATTTTACAAGTGAAACTGACAATGGATCAACGTAAGCTTCCAACCATCTTCTCCCAATCTAATCAGAGAAAAGAAAAGAAAGAAGATAAATATGCCTATATAAAATCGTTATGGCTGTATGCTTTTATGGGGTTGATTCTTATTCCATTGATGGCCTTCGGTGATAATTACTTATTTCAAATGAGCATTTCTTTCGGAATTATTTTATTTCTGGTCATGACCTCGATGATTTCTGATTTTTCAGGTGTTTTGTTAGATGTTCGGGATAAACATATACTACATACGAAACCAATAAATAGGCGCACAATTAATGCAGCAAAAGTTCTGCATATTATGATTTATCTTTCTCAATTAACGATAACTATTACACTTATTCCGTTAGTTGTATGTCTTGTTAAACAAGGATTTATCTTTTTTCTGTTGACAGTTGTACTACTTGTTTTAGCAAATTTATTTATTGTTGTTATCACGGCATTACTTTACTTGGCTATCCTTCGATTTTTTGATGGAGAAAAACTTAAGGATATGATTAATTACGTACAGATTGGTTTGTCTATTGTCATAATGATAGGATACCAGGTTGTCATTCGGAGCTTTGAATTAGTTGATTTACATATTGTGTATCAAGTGCATTGGTGGCATGTTTTCTTTGTTCCAATGTGGTTCGCAGCACCATATGAGTGGATATTGAATGGCAATATCAACACGATGATTATTTTGCTAGCAGCTCTTGCGATTATTTTACCAATTGCAGCTATTATCATTTATGGAAAGCTAATTCCTAGCTTTGAGAAAAATTTAGAAAAGTTAACTAGTCAAAGTAAAGCGAGAAAAGGTAAGGTCTCAAAATGGGGAGAACTGCTATTATCGTTTTTAATGAACAACAAGGAAGAAAAAGCATTCTATCAATTTACAGGGCAAATGATTAGGCAAGAAAGAGATTTTAAATTAAAGGTATATCCATCATTAGGTTTTTCGATTGTTATTCCCTTTATCTTTCTTTATAGTGGAACAAATTTGGAAGATGTTTCATTTACAACAAGTTCCTCGTATTTAACCATTTATTTTACGATGATTAATATTCCGACGATAATTTTTATGATGCGGTATTCAGGGAAATATAAAGGTGCATGTATTTTTACGATTCTTCCAATCTCTGATTTTTCTATGTATTATAAAGGAGCATTAAAAGCGCTAATTATAAAATTATATTTACCAATCTATTTTTTAATAAGCATTGTTTTTTTGTTTTTGTTTGGAATGCGAATTATACCAGATTTATTAGTAGTATTTATCTCCGCTTTCCTCTATTCAGTGATTTGCTATGGAATGCTAGATAAAGAAGTGCCTTTTTCTATGTCATTTGATTCAGGAGCGAATCAGCAAAGTTGGAGGTTATTTCTGCTCTTGCTTCCGTTGCCGATTTTAGCAGGAATTCATTATATCAGTATATCTCTTCCATTTGGTGTTTATATTTATGGGATATTGCTTTTCTTTGTTAATCTTATCCTTTGGAAGAAGATACAAAGGAAGGGAAGTACTTATTCAAAGAGGGTTTATTCGTAAAATGCTGGCATAGCAATAAGGAAACAGGGTAAGCAAGATACTATTTTATGGAAAAAATAGCAGAGGAGCATCCATCATGGAAGAGGAACAACTAAAAATATTTGATGAAAACAGAACACCAATCGGAACTGCTGCCCGTAGTGAAGTACATAAAAAGGGATTATGGCATGAGACCTTTCATTGTTGGATTGTATCTGAACAAGATGGACAATCATATCTCTACTTGCAAATTAGAAGTCCATTAAAAAAGGATTATCCAAATCTTTTAGATATAACGGCTGCAGGTCACTTGTTAGCACATGAAGATGCGAAAGACGGTGTAAGAGAGATGGAGGAAGAAATCGGTATCCAAGTAGAAATAGAGGAGCTAATCCACTTAGGTGTTTTCCATTATGAAATGAATAATGGAGATATTTTGGATAAGGAATTTGCTCACACTTTTTTATATAAAAAGACCATGGATTTTAAAGAATTTCATTTGCAAGAAGAGGAAGTAGCGGGCATTGTATCCACTAAACTAGCCGATTTTTACGATTTATGGCAGGGCAGAAAAGAATTAATTGAAGTAAATGGATTTGAACTCAACTCAAGAGGGGAGAAAATTAAGATTCATCGTAAAGTGGGCAGAGAAAATTTTGCCCCTCATCCTATTTCTTATTACAAGCGATTAATTCAAGCCTTTAAAGAGAAGGTGTAAGGAAGGTTTGAACAAATTATATAAACGAAAACAGAGTAGTGATAGCCTCTTCCATCAAATATTGGTAGGGTAGGAATCGATTAAAAAAAGCTAGGGGAAATAAAAAGGCAGTTTCTCCTAGCTGATTAAATAGAGCAGAATCTTCTATAAATAATACACTTTGAAAATGATATCCTGTGGGTGATTCCCAAATTTCTTTCCGAAAATTGTAGCGCCACCTACACATTCCGCATCTTCTTTCACTTCAATGCGAAACGTCCAGCGATCACAATTGTCATCTAGGTCATTGATGGTGACAGATGAAATAGGGTCTCCATCAATATACGTACCATGGTTAGTAATTCGGAGTGTTTTAAGAAGCCCATATTGATTAAGATTATGTGGCCACCATTCTGGTGTAAGTTTCCCTCTTGTATCAGCAAAGTCTCCAGGACTTCTCCATGTTCCCAGTTCTATCCCATTTAATGAAAAGGTAATGTCAGAAGGCCAATTGTCATTAGAGAATGGAAATTCAGAGCATACTTCTAAACTAATTTCAAATTGTTGAATGTTTTCCTCCTTTTTTAAAAAGTTAGGAATTGTGTATTGAATAAAGCCTTGCGTAAACCACAGAATTTCTGCTTCTACTCTTTTGGGATCCATAAATAGTTTCGGTTCATCTACTCTTCCGATAAAATCCTTTTCTGAAGCTAATCCACATGTTGGCTTTAAATCATAATCAGTGTAATGGCCTATTGGAACAGAGGTTTCATATGAAGCGAAAGAATGATAGATTTTCTTCGGAAAGTTGATTTCGATATGATCCACCTTTAACATGGAAATCTTCTGTAATCCTGATTTACCTGGTACTTTCTCTGTTTTTATCAGTCCTGCATCTTCTAATTTTTTTACATGTTTTGTTACAATGGCACTGCTGATGCCTAATTCTTTGGCAAGTTCCTTTATATTCATTTTATTTTTAGACAGTAACTGAATAATTGTCATACGAACTTCACTTGCTAAAGCTTCGTACACTACTAAAGAGGAATTATCGATTCCCAATTGCATGTAGACCCCTTCTTTCAGAATATCTAGTTAACATTAAAGTTTTCTTCTTGTACAAAAGATAACATGTAAATTAATCTCTGTAAATAATTTCTTTCTAAATAAGAATTGATTAACAAATGAGTTAATTATTTATCGGAAAATAGGACAAGGTTTATGCGGTTATTATCTTAAAGAATATCTAGTTCTCTATTTATTCATATTTCCTCCTAAAGTATAAATCCTCTTTAAAACTATCAACAGCAGATATTTATTTAGAAACGTGTAGTTTATGATTTATCTATAGAATTTTCCAATAATTTGTTAAACTGGTTATAGGCTATTGTGGGAAGGCTGGTGAAAATTTGATTAATAGTAAAAATATTTACCTAATTCGTCATTGTGAGGCTTATGGCCAGAAAGCGGAAGCTCCTTTAACTGCTAATGGAAAGAGACAGTCGAGTGAGTTAGCGGATTTTTTGAAAGATGAAGGCATCCAATTAATCCTCTCTAGTCCCTATCTTCGTGCATATGAATCTGCTAAGCCATTGGCAGAAAGACTCCAAATACCGATTCAAAATGAGGAGCGCTTGATAGAAAGAAAGCTTAGTAGCCGAAATCTAAACAATTGGCAATCTTTATTGAAACAATCTTTTACAGATTTAGATATTGCATACGAAGGCGGAGAATCCAGTAGACAAGCGATGACAAGAGCAACAGAAGTAATGAAGGAGTGTCTTCAAAGACCAGAGAATAGGTTTGCAATAGTGACACATGGGAATTTGCTTGCATTAATGTGGAAATATGTTGATCCTTCCGTCGGTTATATAGAATGGAGCAAGCTTTCGAACCCTGATGTCATTCAAATTAATTACCATTCAGATAGGGTGTCAGTTAAACGAATATGGGGGGATAACGATTGAAGGAAGAGAGGAAGTTTCATCAACCATTTGGAGTCTATGGAATTCTTGTAGAAAAAGATAGATTGCTCGTTATACATAAGAAGAGGGGGCCATATGCCAATCGCTTTGATTTACCTGGTGGGAGTTTGGAGCAAGGAGAAAGTTTAACGATGGCAATGAGAAGAGAGTTCTTAGAAGAGACAGGGATAGAAATAGAAATACAGAAGCAAATTGGGATGGCTGATTTTATGTTCCCATGTAACTGGAGGGAATTTACACATATTCACCATATCGCTGCATTTTACACAGCTAGAAAAATAGGTGGGGAAATTACCGTTCCAGAGCAATTTGAGGGGCAAGATTCGTTAGGAGCTGAATGGGTTTCTATAGAAAATATTACTATCCATAACGCATCGCCACTTGTATTAAAGGCTGTAGAATGGATACAAACCGGATCACTCGGATGGGAGGTTACATGGTTTCCAGAATGGGAGGTGAAAAAAACCTTCCATATATAAAGAAAGGAGAGCGTACATATGATGATAAGAAAAGCAAGAAGTGAGGATGCCAAAGGAATAGCAAAAGTACATATAGATAGTTGGCGAACAACCTATAGAGGGATTGTTCCAGATACCTATTTAAAGGCACTTATTTACGAAGAAAAAGAAGAAATCTGGAAAAGAGCTATCCTGACAGGAAGTGTCTTTGTTGCTGAAAATGAAGAGGGACAGATTGTTGGGTTTGCAAATGGTGGAAAAGAAAGAAGTGGGCAGTATTCAGGTTATGATGGAGAGCTATATGCCATTTATCTTTTGGAAGCCTATCAAGGAAAAGGAATTGGCAGCTCACTTGCGAAAAAAGTTTTCGAATATTTAAAAGAAAAAGGGTTTAATAGCATGATTATTTTTGCATTAGCGGAAAATCCAGCTTGTAAGTTTTATGAAGCCATCGGTGGAAAAAGAATTGGTACAGAAGAGATAGAAATTGGTGGCGAGGAGTTTACCGAAGTCGTATTTGGATGGAATCTGGCGTAGTGCAAGAATACATTTACGACCAAGTTGGTGCCCTGAATATGTTTCATTAGATAATTAAAAACCCCTACTGGTACTAAAGGCATTTTTCTTTCGGATAAATAAGGAAAGGATATAAGCCATTTGAAAGCAAAAAATCATTCGTTTCCCGAGGTGTCAACTTGTAAATAAAAGCGGACACTCGGGAAACCTACTCACTATTTGCATCTTTGCTTGGTGCTACTATTTTTCTATAAGGGATTACTTTTAAGAAGAGAGCTTCTCCACAATCATCCGCTTTCCAGTATTTAAGGTAAACTCAAAGCGGTCTGTATTTTTTTCATTATAGAAGAAATGGTGATTCACACTGCAAAGGTCTTCCTCATTATCAAAAATCATCATATTAACGCCACTCTTGCGCTTTTCGTCTTTTAAGAAAGTAAGATGATTATAACAATATATACAATCATATATGGAGAATCTCATCGAATTTAGAGTAGTAATAAATTGATAAAAGCTATCATCACTTAAATCATCTAATAATTCTTCCAATGCAAAGACAAGATGCTTTCGTATCCGAATAGGATCTTCATGCTTTAAAAAATGGACTGATCCAGAGATATTTACTTTCCCATCCTCTAGAAGAATTCCTTTTCGCCAGCGATTTAAGGAATGAATTTCGATTTCTTGATGTAAATATTCGTCAAGCATCGAAGCATCCTCTGTTTCTTCATCAAAAAAAATCCATTGATTGTTTATATACTCAACTGTACCCTTCGTAAAGGCACGTGTTTGAAATTCAATAAGTTTTGATCTATGCTGATTGTTCATTGTAAACCTCCCAAAGATTACACGCCCATAAATTCTTTTTAGACAGATAAACAAAATTTTATAACTAATCCTTCTTTTTCCTTCATTAAAATATTGAAAACGATTAATTTATCCTTTTTGAGTGGATCATGAGATAAACCTGGTATGGACAAATAACCATTTTTATTTTGATGCATAGAATACCTCATACTGATTGATTGGTATCTAATCATAAGTTCCACGGAAGAAAGGATGATAATCATGTGTGGAATAACAGGTTGGGTTGATTACAAAAAAGATTTAAGAAACGAGTCGGTCATTTTATCCGCTATGGCAGAAACATTGGCAAAAAGAGGACCAGATGATACAAACGTTTGGACTGCGTTACATGCAGGTTTCGGACATAAACGCTTAGTGGTGGTAGATCCGCTAAATGGTATTCAACCAATGACAAAAGAAAAACAAGGCTTTCATTACACTATTTGCTACAATGGTGAATTGTATAATACAGAAGACATAAGAAAAGAATTACTAATAAAAGGATATTCATTCCAAGGTCATTCTGATACAGAAGTTTTACTTACTTCCTATATAGAGTGGGGAGAAGAATGTCTGCAGTACTTAAATGGGATATTTGCCTTTGCTGTTTGGGATGAGAAGCGAAATTCTTTATTTATTGGAAGAGATCGTTTAGGAGTAAAACCACTATTTTACGCTGAGGTAGGATCTAGCTTTATCTTTGGCTCCGAATTGAAAGCATTGCTTGCACATCCAAATGTGAAGACGGAGCTAGATAGAGAAGGATTAGCAGAAGTATTTGCTCTTGGACCTTCTCATACACCAGGGAGCGGTATCTTTAAAGGGATTAAAGAGCTTCGACCAGGGCATGCATTAAAGTTCACACAGGATGGCTTGAGAGTATGGCGTTATTGGAATGTGAAAAGTGAAGAACATACAGATTCGTTTGATGAAACCGTTGAAAAAGTTCGTTTCCTTTTTAAAGATGCTGTGACTAGACAATTGGTATCAGATGTACCGTTAAGTACCTTTCTTTCAGGTGGAGTGGATTCCAGTGCCATTACAGCAATCGCTTCAATGGAATATGCGAAAAATGGTAAAGGACCTCTGCACACCTATTCAATCGATTATGAAGGAAATGATAAGTTCTTTAAAGCAAATGAGTTCCAGCCAAACTCTGATGGTGTTTATATTAAAAAAATGACAGATACATTTGGAACCATCCATCATAATTGTATTATCACCCAAGAAACATTGGCCGACTTTTTACATGAAGCTGTAACGGTAAGAGATGTACCTGGGATGGCAGATGTTGATTCCTCCCTTTTATGGTTTTGTCGAGAAATAAAAAAAGATTTTGTCGTTAGCTTATCTGGAGAATGTGCAGATGAAATCTTTGGGGGATATCCATGGTTTAGAAGAGAGGCTGACTTGCAAAGAGCAGGATTCCCGTGGATGAGATCGATTGAAGAACGACAAAATTTATTGAAAGATTCATGGAGTAATAAATTGCAATTAAAAGAGTATATGATGGATAAATATAACCAAACTATTGCGGAAACGCCTAAATTAGCTGGCGAAAGTAAAGAAGATGCAAAAAGAAGAGAATTATTCTATCTTAATCAATTATGGTTCATGACCACATTATTAGAGCGCAAAGACAGAATGAGTATGGGAGCAAGTCTTGAGGTGCGCGTGCCGTTTGCAGACCATCGCTTAGTAGAATATGTGTGGAATGTACCATGGGAAATGAAGAATTACAAAGGAAGAGAAAAAGGATTGCTGCGAAAAGCATTAGAAGGAATTCTTCCAGATGAAGTTCTTTATCGCAAAAAAAGTCCGTATCCTAAGACGCATAATCCGATTTACACAAAAACAGTAACAAATATGCTAAAGAGTGCATTAACAGATAAAAGTTCAGCTTTATATGAATTCTTTGATAAAGAACGACTGTCAGAAATTATCGAAACAGAAGGTTCTGCATTCAAAGAACCATGGTTTGGCCAACTAATGACTGGACCACAGCTGCTTGCACACTTAGTACAAATCCATCATTGGTTCAAAGATTATAATATCAATATTGTAGAGTAAGAAAATAAAAAAATCCCTAGAATGACGATCCTATCGTGCTATCTAGGGGTTTTTATATGTTTTATCATGAAGTGGAGAGTTTCCTTTATGGATGAATTTTTTTAGTAATAGGACAAATAAGAGGAAGCAAGGGAAAGCAAATTGTAAAGGTAAATATAGTAAATATGGAACAACTAGAGAAGCTTCTTTAATATGATCATTAATATCTAAACTAATGAAAATAGAAAACATGGAAATAATACAGACACTAGGTACGACAAAATAGCGATAAGGGAATTTAAAAATATATTCTAACCCCTTTAACCCACCATAAATAAAGATGGAACTTTTAATAACAATTCCTAACATAATGATAAAAACAGCAAGAGCATCAATTCTTTCAAAAAAGTCCGCGATGGAAATAAGCCTTGTTGTGCTCAAAAGTGGAAAGGTAGCTCTTGAAGCCGTTGTTATCCCTAAAGATGAAGTAATGATTAATGTAGCAATAGTGAGCAATATCCCAGACACTGCTACTGAATAGATAACAGATTTCTTACGCATTTTTAAGTTGGAAATGTGTGGGAAAACACATGTCATTACAATTAATTCACCGTAAGGTCTACTAACTTCAATTGGAAACATAGCATCGATTACTGGCAGTAAGCCTCTTGCCAATACTGGCTGTATTTTTGTAATAGAAATATTTTGACTTGCGAATAGGAAAATAATGAGTAGGAAAAGAAATAAAGCAGAATAGGGTGTGAATATTTCCGTCGTTCTTCCTAAGATTTCAATTCCTAAATATAGTATATAACCAATTATCAACATTAAGGAAAGAGTAATAATTTCAATTGGTGTTAACGGAAGGATAAAGGTAGACGTTAATTCGCCAAAATCCCTTATGGTTCTAGCCGCAAGATAAAAAAAGTAAAGAGAATAGACAAGCGTAATGGGAATAGCAATAAATCGATTGAATCCAAACTCAATGATCTCAAATAAATTCTTGGAAGGCACTAATTCATTTATATTAAGAAAAAAAGAGGCAATAATTAAGCCTGTAAAGGTTGAGAGAAGTACGGTAATCCAAGCATCCTCTTTTGCGGTAATACCAAGGACGACAACTAGCGTAGTACCTAGGTTAAAACCAATAATAATAGCAAATAACTGACTTAACGATAGATTTTCTTTTAGCATGAAAAGGAATCTCCTAATTGGAAATATGTAGATGCTTAAAGTAGTATTTGATTCATTTACCAGTAATATGCAAGAAAAAGGATGTTTTTGTGTACGAAATTTAAGATTGACTACACACTAGGCTGCTTTCTAAGTGGAATCTAATCAGTTAATGAAAAAATCAGTGGGGGAGCCCACTGATTGAAAGGTATTTAATAAAAATGGTAGTAATCTATCCAATTGGCTTTTCTTGGGTAATGGCATGTTTAGGCTGTTTTTGCAGTAAGAAAAAGAATACACCGAATAAAACAAGGATACCACCTATTATTTGAGAATGGATTAATCGCTCATTTAATAGCAGTACAGCTAAAAGGGTAGCTCCAACAGGCTCTCCTAAAATACTCATAGAAATAGTTGTTGCATTCACATAATTTAGTAACCAATTGTTGATAACATGCGCAAGCGTTGGAACAATTGCCAGCAGAACAAAAATACCCCATTCTCTGCCAGAGTATCCAGTTAATGAATCACCTGCTATAAGATTATAGACAGTTAACAAACAGGCAGCAAAAAAGAAAACGGTAAATGTATAAATCCAATGAGTCATTTTTTTAATAATATTTTGACCAATTAATAAATAGCCAACTACTGCAATCACGCTCAAGAAGGAAAGAACGTCTCCTATAATTGCATTGCTGTCAAGTCCAATATCTCCCCAGCCAATCATCACAGCACCAATAATCGCAATACCCATAGTCATAATAGCAATAGAATTGGTTCTTTCTCGAAAGAAAATAAATCCACCAAGAAGAGAGACAATAGGCTGAAGTGCCAAGATAATCGTAGAACTAGCTACAGTAGTAAACTTTAGAGAACTGAACCAAAGGGCAAAATGCAACGCTAAAAAAGAGCCGGAAAAAAATAAGAACGACCAATCTTTTTTGGAAAGCTTTTTAAAATCATTTCTGTGTATGTACACCATGGGAATCATAATAAGACATGCGAGCCACATTCGATACATGCTTAATATAGTGGCAGGAGCCTCCGACCATTTCACGAATATCGCAGAAAAGGAGATTGCGATAATAGAGATAAGTAAGGGAAGCCCAATTGATTTGGATGGTGCTTGCTGATTCACTTTATTTCCTCCTGACAATTCAAACAATTCGATCTAATAGTAAATATAGTACGTTCCACGTTAGGAAACAATCATTATTTTCAGTTCTTGGAAAAAATTATTGAAGAGGTAGGAGAAGGTGCCCACGAGGAAGTACATTGCAAATGGACACCTTTTAATAGAAAAACACACTTTATCTTACATGGATATATTCATAGTTCATATTAAAGCGAAGGATACTGGATTCATATGGTCCGAGTATTACTGCTAGATCATTTGATTCAGCTGCATATTCTTCGTCTGTTAATAAAAGAGAGATTTTTTTCCCTCGTAATGGAAAGGGGAGTAGAAATTGTGCTTCCGTTTCACTTTTATTAATAACGGTGAGTATGATTTCTGCCTCATTTTTTGAATAATAGGCTAAACAAGAATCTGTGTTTGTTAAAAAGTGGAAATTACTGCTATTTATGAGAAAAGAGCTTTGCTTACGCACTTGAATTAATCGCTTAACAAATTCTTTTTGCTTTTCATCGTGCTCTCCTGAATTCCAAAGCATACATTTTCGACAACCAGGGTCCGCTCCTCCTCCTAAACCAATTTCGTCTCCATAGTAAATGCAAGGAGTGCCAGGATAGGTAAAGAGAAAGGTGAATAAAAGCTTCACACGTTCTTTTCGATAACTACATTCATGTAGTATCCTCGGTGTATCATGGCTCCCGATAATATTAAATAATACGTTATTCACCGTACTTGGGTATGCATGTAAAGTTGTCGTCATATCCTCCATAAATTGTTTAGCAGAAATCATATCATAGGCAAAAAATTGAAGTGCTTTCGTTAGTAAAGGATAATTCATTACCGAGTCAAATTGCTCTCCTCGAAGCCATGGTAGGGAATCATGCCAAATTTCTCCCAATATAAAAAGGTCTGGTTTTAAGTCTTTCACTGCTGAGCGGAAAGATCTCCAAAAGTCATGGTCAATTTCATTGGCAACATCCAAGCGCCAGCCGTCGATATTACATTCTGTTATCCAGTATTTTGCTACATGTAAAAGATACTCTTTCACTTCTTGATTTGCTGTATTAAATTTGGGCATTGCTTCATAAAAGCCAAATGTTTCATAATTTATCGTGTTAGCTTCTTTTAAAGGGAATTTGTGAATATGGAACCAGTCTTTATAGCGCGACTTCTCTTTGTTTTTTAGAACATCTTGAAATGGTGGGAAATGATAGCCGCAATGATTAAATACAGCATCCAGCATGACACGAATCCCGCGGTTATGACATTCCTTTACTAGCTTTTTAAGCATTTCTGTATCGCCGAATTGTGGGTCCACTTCTAAATAGTTAATCGTATCGTATTTATGATTGCTTTTTGCATGAAAAATAGGAGTAAGATAAATCCCTGTTATCCCAAGGTCTGAAAGATAGTCTAAAGAATCGATTATTCCCTGAAAATCGCCGCCAAAGAAATTCCATAATTCAGGTTCCTCTTGTCCCCACGGTGCAGTGTCTATAGGATTTAAAGAACTATCCCCATTTCGAAATCTTTCTGGGAATATTTGATACCAAATAGTTGAAGAAACCCATGAAGGAGGAGAAAAAACGTCTTTCTCATGAAGATAGGGCAAGCAAAAATAATAGCCTGCATCATCGGGAACAAAGGGGAAAAACCCTTTTTCGGTATAGGTTATTTGTTGTTCATTATCTCTTATTATAAAGCCATAGCGAATTCTTTTTTTATTAGAAATGGAACAATGCCAATAATCAAAAAGAGAATCAGTGCCGCTTTTTTCCATCATCATTCGGTGGGATACCCAATGATAATCACTCATTTCGTATTGATCACCGTAAATTATTTCCATTTCATTCACATTTGCTCTTTTTGTTCGAATTCGAATATGGAGGGTATCTCCATTTTGTAAATAGCAGTAATTACCGTCACTTCGATGATAGATTGAAGCCAAATCAATCATTTTTCACACTCCCTATATATTCTTTCTATATCTTTTTGCCACTAGTGTTGACAGAATAGAAAGTTTTTAAAAGGGAAAATAAAATTAGCTATCATAGAAAAAACCACTCGCAATAAAGGCGCGAGCGGTTTGGGATTGCTAGAGCGTTAAATGATTTATCCGTTAACGATGCTTCCTCCATTAACATGAAGAACTTGTCCAGTAACGTATGTTGAATCATTACTAGCTAAATATACATAGGCTGGAGCAAGCTCACAAGGCTGACCTGCACGTTTTAAAGGAGTATTTCCACCAAAGGATGCCACTTGTTCACTGTCAAACGTAGAAGGAATGAGCGGTGTCCAAATTGGTCCCGGAGCTACTCCATTCACACGAATGCCTTGTCCGGCAAGAGACTGTGATAAGGAACGAGTGAAAGCAGTAATCGCTCCCTTTGTGGACGAATAATCGATTAATATTTCATTCCCTTTATAGGCAGTGATTGATGTCGTATTGATAATTGTATCTCCTGACTCTAAATGAGGAAGGGTCGCTTTTGTTAAGTAAAACATAGAGAAAATATTTGTTCGGAATGTTTTTTCTAATTGTTCGGCACTAATATCTAGCAAACTTTGTTGTGGATGCTGTTCAGCTGCATTATTCACTAAAATATTAATTTTTCCAAATTCAGATACAGTTTTTTTCACAATTGTTTTGCAGAAGCTCTCATCACCAACATCCCCGGCAAGCAATAAGCATTTTACTCCTTCTGCTTCTACTAGCTCTTTTGTCTTTTGGGCGTCATCATGCTCATTTAAGTAAACAACTACGATGTCTGCACCTTCTTTTGCATAATAAATAGCTACAGACCGGCCGATTCCACTATCTCCACCAGTAATGATAGCAGTTTTTCCTTTTAATTTTTCTGAGCCTTTGTAAGCGGGATCGACATCTTTAGGCATTGGATTCATTTCTGTCTGAATGCCTGGCTGCTGATTCTGATGCTGTGGGGGTAAGGTTTGTTGTAATTTTTCCTTATTGCTATTACTCATATCAATCACTCCTTCTATCTTTTTGTCCATGTTTACTTATTTTTCCCAAATCTACTAATATAAACATGGAAAAAATAGGGTTAGTGGAAAAGGAGGCATTCGAAAAAAAGATGGCAGCCTAATTTGGCTGCCATCCGACTACTAGTTAGCGATAATTGACAAATTGCACATCAATCGTAATTTTTGATTCGTCTTTTACAGCTGCGATAATCTTTTGTAAATCGTCACGGCTTTTAGCGGTTACACGGATTTGATCGTCTTGCTGTTGTGTTTTCACTTTTAATCCACTGTTCTTAATTAACGCATTAATTATTTTAGCGTTATCTTTATCAATGCCCTGGATTAATTTAGCTCTTTGGCGGACTGTTCCCCCTGAAGCTCCTTCTATTTTGCCATAATCTAAGTTTTTAATGGGAATGCCGCGTTTAAACATTTTGCTTATCAGGACATCCTTCAGCTGCTCTAATTTATATTCATCATCTGAAACAAGAACTAATTCTTCTTTGTCCAATGTTACATTACTTTTGCTTCCTTTAAAATCATAGCGATTTTGAATTTCCTTCATTGCTAGCTGTACTGCATTTGTAACTTCAGAAAAATCTACCTTTGAAACAATATCAAATGAGCTATCTTTTGCCATAATTACCTCCTGATTTATGGAATCATACACGATTTCTAAGTATATCTAGTGCTAATTCCATTTCTTTTATGCTTGTATTATAGTAAAATATAGCAGTTGTAACAACTTTAGGCATGAAGTATTCACTAAATAGGGAATAATGATGATAAAAGAATATAGATGAAAAGTTGAATAGACAAGAAATAAAGGAGGAAAACAAATGTCGTTAAGAGATTATATGGGACGTGTAGAAATATTAACGGTTGCAAGAATAGCATCTTTCGGTTATTTTTTGACAATTGAAGAGGAAGACGAGGATGTGCTTTTGCATTTTAGTGAAACAGATCAAAAATTCGAAGAAGGCGATGAAGTACGCGTCTTTATTTACAGCGATTCACAAGGAAGAGCATGCTCCAGTACATATATCCCGTCTATTGCGGTTGGTAAATATGATTGGGTAAAAGTAACTGATCGGAAAGAGGGCATTGGCTGCTTTTTTGATATTGGTTTGAAAAAGGACATGCTATTAGGAGAAGATGATTTACCAGTTCATGAAGAGGTTTGGCCAGAAGTTGGAGATATGCTATATATTACTTTAAAGGTAAATAAAAATAATTATTTATATGTAAAACCAGCTACGGATCCAATTATTGAAGAAATGTCAACAAAGGCGACAAGAGAAGATTTTAATAAAAACATTCATGGCTATATTTATCGAACAGCAAAAGTTGGAAGCTGGATTTATACAGCTGAAGGCTATAAAGGATTTATTCACGAATCTGAGAGAGGTCAAGAACCAAGATTAGGGGAAAAAGTTAGTGGTCGTATAATCGACGTTAAGCTAGATGGCACAGTAAATATATCCTTATTACCAAGAAAAGAAGAAGCACTTGATAAGGACGCCCAACTAATTTTGGATTATTTAATTATGCGAAAAGGTGCAATGCCTTATGGAGATAAGAGTATGCCTGAGGACATTAAAGAACGTTTTAATCTAAGTAAAGGTTCCTTTAAACGTGCACTTGGAAAGTTAATGAAAGAAAATAAAGTGTATCAAGAAGAAGGCTGGACGTATTTAAAGGAAGATAGTGAAAATTAATCTATAATAAATGAGATGGGTGCATTCCAAATTTGGAATGCACTTTTTATATAAGCCATTTATAGTTAAAGCAGAACGCAGTATGGAAAAGTAACAGAGGAGTGTTCTCTAAGCCCACTAGAGCAGAAATCTGCATGGAAAGGTAACAGAGAAACGTTCTCTAAGCCCACTAGAGTAGAAATCTGCATGGAAAAGTAACAGAGGAGTGTTCTCTAAGCCCACTAGAGCAGAAATCTGCATGGAAAGGTAACAGAGGAGTGTTCTCTAAGCCCACTAGAGCAGAAATCTGCATGGAAAGGTAACAGAGGAGTGTTCTCTAAGCCCACTAGAGCAGAAATCTGCATGGAAAGGTAACAGAGAATCGCTCTCTACGCCTTTCTTAACAAAAAACAGCATCAAAAGGTAACAAACAAAGAAACCATAAATCACCACACCAAAAACAAACCCTATCAAGAGAGCTGCCAATCCCATTGACAGCCCCTCCATAACTTATAAATGATCTGTTTTTTTGCTGTATTGATGTTTACCATTTTTGCGGTTTTTTTCACGCATCATGTTCTTTTCATGACGCAATGCATTGTTGTCTTTTGCTTTTTTATCATTATCAGAAGTATGTGGCATAATAAATACTCCTTTCAGCATCATCTTTTGTTCCATAGAACATTGATAGTATGAGTGAAAGGAGTAAACTTTATTCTATGTTAAAGCTGTTATTCCGAAACTTTATTTAAGAAGAAAATAGCGATTGTTCCTGCACCAGTATGTGAACCAACAGATGCACCAATGGAAGAAATGAATACGTCTTGTGGATGGAATTTTTCTACAATCATTTCTTTCACTTCTAAAGCTGTTGCTTCATCATCTGCATGGCTTATGGCAAACACTTGTTGATCCAATTTTTCGCCCCGCTCTTCTATTAGTTCCATCATTCTGCGCAAGAGCTTCTTTTTGCCACGAATTTTTTCAAGAGGAACCAATTTTCCATCTTCTACATGAAGAAGAGGCTTTATATTTAGTAACCCACCGAGAAATGCAGATGCTTTTGAAACACGGCCACCTTTGGCTAAATATTCTAGATCCTCCACTGTAAATAAGTGTTCCATATGCTCGCATAAGAACTTTAGTCGTGGTATAATTTCACTTACGTCTTTACCTTGATCGCGGAGTTTCACCGCTTCTTGAACAACTAAACCAGTACCTAATGATGCGCATTTGCTATCAATGATTGTGAAATCAAAATTAGGATATTCTTCCTTTACTTGCTCCGAAATCATTACTGCTGTTTGGTATGTTCCAGATAATTGCGAAGAAAATGCAACATACACAGCTTTTTCATTATTTTGGGCTAATGCTGTAAAAACATCTTTAAATAATGCTGGAGAAACTTGTGATGTTTTTGGAACTTGTCCACTACGAATAGCATTATAGACAGTGGTTGGTTCAATTGTTTTTAAATCCTCGTATTCTATCCCGTCTAAATTAACTTTTAGCGGTAATAGTGTCACCTCATGTTTCTCATAATAGGATAGAGGTAAATCACTTGCACTATCTGCTAGGATTTTAAAAGTCATATTCATTCCACTTCTTTCTATTTTTTATAAAAACATATGGTAATTGGAGTACAGTTATGATAAATAACAATAATCTCTGTGAAAATGCCTTGTTTTTTGATAACAAGGCATACTTATTTGTAGTTTATAAAATTTCAAGGGAAAAAACAATGAATAGTAAATGCAATAATAGTAAAAATTACTATATAAAGTAATGGAGGATACATATGTATTGGTTATTAACAAAAAAATTAATTGTTGTTATTTTTGGGGCATTATTAAATGCTATTGCCATGAATTTTTTCCTAATACCTGCTGATGTGTATGCAAGCGGCTTTGCAGGAGTAGCTCAACTTGTATCAAAAGTAACACCAATTTCCACAGGGATATTATTATTTATTCTCAATGTTCCCATTGCTATACTTGGCTGGTTAAAGGTAGGGCGATCCTTTACCTGTTTTAGCTTCTTAAGCGTAGTTTTTATGTCTTTGTTTATGGAAATCATTCCAGTAACAAGCTATTCCCATGATATTTTGCTGAATGCTGTTTTTGGTGGTGTAATTGCTGCAGTTGGCGTGGGGTTAACGTTAAAGTGGGGAGCATCTACTGGCGGAATGGATATTATCGCAATGATTCTTTCTCGGGTGCAAGATAAGCCAGTCGGTACTTATTTCTTTATATTAAATGGAGCAATTATCATTACAGCAGGCGCCATGTTCGGTTGGGAAAAAGCTTTATATACGCTAGTGAATCTCTATGCGGCAACAAAGGTGATTGATACGATACATACTGCACATCAAAAATTAACCGTGATGATTATTACAAAGAAAACGACAGAACTAAAGATTGCCATCCATGAAAAATTAGTTAGGGGTATTACAATTTTGCCAGCGCGAGGAGCATTTTCCAATGAACCAAAGGAAATGCTAATGATTGTTGTGACACGTTATGAACTATTTGATATAGAACGAGTCATTAAAGAAGTTGATCCACATGCATTTACCAATGTCGTACAGACGACAGCAGTACTAGGTTTCTTTCGAAAAGCATAAAGGAGGTTGTTTGTTTGCAGAAAATATTAGCAGTTGTGTTATGTGTTCTCATAAGTGGATTTATTCCGTATATGTCCATAGTATCGGCAAATTCTAATAAAGAAAAAGTGAATCTTTCTAATCTCTCTGTAAATGGGACAAATGGAAATTATCTCGTTAAAGGGATGATATTTGGTAGTGAAGATGTCTATTATACAGTGGAGGACGGTCACAATGAATTAATCGCCAAAAAGAAAGTGCCATTAACCGATCACAAATTTATGCTAGAAATTCATTTGGATAAGAAAGATCTTCCAACGAATGGAACGGTTATTTTATACTTTTCGGAAGATGGAAAAGAGCCATACCCAGTGGTGTTAGAAACATTTTCTTGAACTTACGGCTTATTTCTATAACATGCTTGCGAAACTACTAAAAAAAGCTGTCCAATAAAGTGTATCTCCCAAGCGTTTTCTTTTTATATGCTTGTAAAGAGTACCTTTATTTGGACAGCTTCATTCATTATTGTGTGTGAATTTGATCTAGCTCTTTTTGTAATGCTGCTAATTGCGACTGTTCGGCTGTAGTTGTGTTCGAATATGCAGAGCTAATGGCATTCTTTGCTTTATCAACTAAGCCTTCTAAATCTTTGCCGTTCGCATATTTAGCTACTTCAACTGCTTGTCTGGCTTCTTGAAAAAGTCTATTTCCCATTTATTCTAATCCTCCATGAGATTGTCTTTGATTTGACATTTTGTAGCTCTCAGCTTCAGCATATGTCATATGATAAGGGATACGTTCGGAATGCTTTGATACGGAGTCTACTCCTTGCTGTACGAAGCGTTTCGATTTATTTCGTTTTCCCATTCATGATCCCTCCGAGTGTTAGAGTATAATTGGAAAGACAAAGAAGCATTTCATTTTCAAGCGAAACAGTAATTTACTGCTTCCGTTATAGTATGGTCGAAAGTATCAGCTTTAAAGACGGTAAAGATACCCAACTTTTAAAGAGCACGAAGATTTAAAGCCTCATTTAAATAAATAGCTATTCCGTCTTCTTCATTGGATAAAGTAATGTCATTAGCAAGGGCTTTTAACTCATCGATCCCATTGCCCATTGCTACGCCTTTTCCAGCATATTCAATCATTTCAAAGTCATTATCTTCATCGCCAAAGGCAATAATATTTTTTTGTGGGATTTGATAGTAATCAGACACTTTTTGCAATCCAATTGATTTATTTATCCCTGTTTTAACAATTTCAATGACATGAAATGGGTCTGCCCAACGGCGATGGTCAATTAAATCTGCATGGACTTCAGATAAATGCTTGCGGATTGCAGGAACATGCTCTTCTTCTGCATGAATTAGGATAGAAGTAGGAGCACTTTCCAAAAATTCGAGTAGGTTTCCAACCGTTACTTTTGGATTTCCTAAAGAAAAAATATCGATTAATTTTTCATCATGATAATGATAGTAAACATCATCCATTACTTCTGCGATAATGTTGTGAAAAGGATAATCATTGCATGCAGCTACAATATCACGGGCTGTTTTTATATCAAGCGGGGAATGATAAAAACCCCAATTTGAATCTTTTGGATGATGAATAAAAGCTCCATTAAAGTTAACGATAGGAGTATGTAAATTTAATTCATGATAGATCGCTTCGCTTGCGCGGTATGGTCTCCCAGTTGCAATCATCACTTCATGACCATCATTCATCGCTTTTTGAATGACTTTTTTTGTAAGGGGAGAAATGGTTTTATTATCTTTTAATAAAGTTCCGTCAAGGTCTAAGGCAATTAGGTGTTTTTCTGTCATAGTGTCTCCTTTAGTGTCAATATAGTAATTTGAAATTCTTCTTTTTAGGGGCGTAATTTTCGAAAAAAATGCCACTTCATGTTACACTTACTAATACATATAGAATATTATTACACTTTATTCGTTAATTCTACTTTTAGCTTGTTAAGTTATGTAAAATATATGAAATAGTAGATAAACTCCCTTTATAATGTTTCAGTTTTCCCCATTTTTAACAGAGTGAGATTCCCTTCAAGCAGTAGGAGAATGCGAAGAGGTTAATGGGAGAAGAACTGTCCGTAAAGGTCCGATTGGTTCAACTAATCATCAGTGGGGGAAGGCATCCCACTGATGAAAGTTTCACTTTATCCCACTCTTAACGGACAGTAACTCTCCCCTTTAAGCAGTAGGAGAATGCGAAGAGGTTAATGGGAGAAGAACTGTCCGTAAAGGTCCGATTGGTTCAACTAATCATCAGTGGGGGAAGGCATCCCACTGATGAAAGTTTCACTTTATTGTACATGAATTATTTATTTTTTCCAAAAAGGAGGGGCGAGAGATGATTCTGGTTGAAAAATTACATATAGAAGAAATTCCAGTTTTGCATATTGTAAAAAAAGACCACTATGATCAAAAACGACCATATATTCAATTTACACACGGCTTTACCAGTGCAAAGGAGCATAATCTCCATTTTGCCTATCACTTAGCAGAGAAGGGATTTCGCGTTGTTCTCCCTGATTGTTTATATCACGGAGATCGAGAGCAGGGATTATCCTCTATGGAATTATCGATGAATTTCTGGCAAATTGTGATGAAAACGATTGATGAAATGGAAGAGATAAAAAATTATTTTAGCAAGAAAGAACTTATTGATGAAAAGTATATAGGTATTGTTGGAACAAGTATGGGCGGGATTGTTACATTAGGTGCATTAAAAAAGTATCCGTGGATTAATACTGCTGTGAGTTTGATGGGAATGCCATATTATGAGAAATTTGCTCACTATACCATTTCTGAAGTGAAAAAAAGAGGCTATGAGCTGCCGCTTAGTGAGAGGGAAATCGAGGAGCTAATTAGGCAATTAGAAGAACTGGATTTAAGCAAGGCACCAGAAGCTTTACAGCATCGTCCTCTGATGTTCTGGCATGGGAAGAAGGATGAAGTTGTACCATATTCCTATTCTCATCAGTTTTATGAACATATAAAGCCACTGTATGAGGAAGTACCCGATCGATTAGTATATCTTTCGGAAGAAAATACAGGTCATAAAGTAAGTAGAAGTGCTATGCTGAAAACAGTGGAATGGTTTGAAAAACATTTAGAAGCTGGATTGTAAAAAGAGTGATTCAAATCCTTTTTTCTAGACATCATTATTTGTTATAGTGTTATTATAAAGATAAAATTTCTCTTGAAGAAGATAGGAAATATGCTTGACCATAAATAAATATAAGGGGTGCCTTCACATGAATGAAGAACTAAAAGATAGTATAATGGGTGCACTGGAGCTTGTAATCGATCCAGAACTTGGTGTTGATATTGTAAACTTAGGTTTAGTTTACGATTTGGAGCTTAAAGAAGATGGTCTATTGGTGGTAACGATGACGTTAACAGCAATGGGATGCCCACTTGCAGGTGTTATTGTTGATCAAGTAAAAGCAGCCTTAACCGACATTCCAGAAGTAAGTGATACAGAAGTAAATATTGTCTGGTCTCCAGCTTGGACGAAAGATAGAATGTCAAGATATGCAAAAATCGCCTTAGGCGTGAGATAAGTAGCTCGTATTAAGAAGAAGGGAAACCTTCTTTTTTTCTTTATTTTTAATATACTGTATATTATGAAAAGTGGTATGATAGTTAAAAGTGAAATTTTTGTGAACGTTTAGTAAGAAGGAGTGAGATTGAATATGAAGGATCAGCTAGATAGACCACTAAGGGATTTACGCATTAGTGTTATTGATCGCTGTAATTTACGGTGTCAATATTGCATGCCTAAAGAAATTTTTGGTCCAGATTATCCCTTTCTTCCTCCAAGTGAATTATTAACTTTTGATGAGATAGAAAGAATTGCAAAACAGTTTGTTCAGTTAGGTGTCGAAAAAATTAGATTAACTGGCGGAGAGCCATTGTTACGAAAGGATTTGCCTTTGCTAATTGAAAGGCTTGTTCAATTAGAGGGTGTTCATGATATTGCTTTAACTACGAACGGGATTTTTCTTCCAAAATATGCGAATGATTTAAAAAAGGCTGGTCTCAAGCGAGTAAATATTAGCTTGGATAGTATGAATGATGAATTATTTGGGGCTATGAATGGAAGAAATGTAGGCGTCACTCCTGTAAAAAAAGGAATAGAAGCAGCTAAAAAAGCTGGCTTAGGAATTAAAATAAACATGGTAGTAAAAAAAGGGATGAATGATTCAGAAATAATTCCGATGGCCACCTATTGCAAAGAAAATGAATTAGAGCTTCGATATATTGAATACATGGATGTTGGTAGCACAAATGGATGGAAGATGAAGGATGTCATTACAAAGAAAGAAATCTATAGGCAATTGCAAGAAAACTTTGACTTAGAGCCGGTAGAGGCCGATTACTTTGGAGAAGTTGCCAAAAAGTATCAATATAAAGATTCCGATGTGCTTGTCGGTTTTATTACTTCCGTTTCTGAATCCTTTTGCACAAGCTGCACAAGAGCAAGGCTATCTGCTAATGGTTATTTATATACATGCCTGTTTAATGAAAAAGGGCATAGTATTCGGGACTTTATTAGAGAAGGCGCAGATGATTTAGCTTTGTCTGCTTTTATCAAGAATATTTGGCAACAGCGAACAGACAGGTATTCAGATGAAAGAACAGAAGAAACGGCAAAGCTACGAAAAAAAATCGAAATGTCTTATATTGGTGGCTGATTTTTATTCATTAATAAATATGTATCAAAGGTGATAATAGTGGTAGAAAGAAGAATTCCGATTTCTGTAAAGGAAGCTGTAATGAGAGTAATGAAATTTGCAAAAGAGGGGAAAAAAGAGGAAGTCTCTATTTATGAATGCAATGGAAGGTTTTTATGTGAAGATATTGTAGCGAATCATGATGTCCCTTCCTTTGATCGGTCTGCATATGATGGGTTTGCCATACGCTCTGTTGATTTAAAAGGGGCAAGCAAGGAAAAGCCAATTACACTATCAGTCATTGATGAAATAGGTGCTGGTCAAGTTTGTCAAAAAAGAATTGGAGAATATGAGGCTGTCAGAATTATGACAGGTGCAATGCTACCTAGTGATTGTGATGCAGTAGTAATGTTTGAGGTCGTTAAAGAGGGCAGAGAATATGATCAGCCTTATATTATAATCGATCATGAAGTGGAGAAAGGAACGAATCTTTCTTTTCAAGGAGAAGATGTAAAAAAGGGGAAAGTTCTTGTAGAAAAAGGAACAAAAATTAACCCAGGCATTATGGCGCTTCTAGCTACTTTTGGTTACGAGAAAGTTCCAGTTGCTAAAAAGCCGATTATTGGAATATTTGCTACGGGAACGGAATTATTAGAAGTAGATGAACCGTTAGAAAAAGGAAAAATCAGAAATAGTAATGCCTATATGATAATGGCGCAAATAGAAAGAGCAGGAGCAATACCTGTCTATTTTGGAAAATTACAAGATGTATTTACAGTAAGCTATGAAGCGATGAAGGAAAAACTTGAATCGGTAGACATATTAATTACAACCGGTGGAGTTTCGGTTGGTGACTATGATTTGCTTCCAGCTATTTACAAAGAACTGGGAGCTGAAGTGCTTTTTAACAAAGTTGCGATGAGACCTGGAAGTGTGACAACGGTTGCTCATTTAGATGGCAAACTTTTATATGGCTTATCAGGGAATCCATCAGCTTGCTATGTTGGATTTGAAATTTTTACAAAACCAATCATTAGAAGATATCTCTTTTCTTCCAAACCGCATTTACAATCTGCACCTGCAATATTAGGAGAGGATTTTTTGACAGCCAATGCTTTTACTCGTTTTTTCCGTAGTACAGTTAGTTGGAAAGAGGATGGATTACATACCGTACCAAGTGGTGTAGATAAATCGAATATTGTAACAAGTCTTGCCTTTGCTAATGCATTAACGATCCTTCCTAGCAATTCTACAGGTTATCAAAAGGGGGAGCGTGTAAATGTTCTTTTATTGGAAGAGGAAGAAGGCTCTGAATGGCCCTGGAATTAACAGTGCGAGGGTAAGAACTAGCTGAAGGGAAATTTTTTATTTAAAGGAGGTGAATAGATGGAATTTAAGCAAATAAAACCGAAAAAAATATACGAAGAAGTAGCAGATGCTCTGTACGAAGCAATAAAAAAAGGACAATTGAAGTCTGGCGAAAAATTAGCCTCTGTTCAGCAATTAGCTGACAACTTTCAAGTTAGTCGTTCCGCAATGAGAGAAGCGCTGACAGCCTTAAAGGCAAAGGGGTTAATTGAACTGAAGCAAGGGGAAGGAACATTTGTAAAAACATATCATCCAGAGGAAGTAGTATTTTCTTTTCCCCAAGCGGTTCTTATGAACAAGAAAGATGTCATGAATTTACTGGAAGTAAGAAGAATGATTGAAAGTGGAGCGGCAAAATCTGCTGCGGAAAACCGCACGAATCAAGACTTAATAGAAATGAAAGCTGCATTAGATAAGATGAGTGCTGCGAATGGAGGAGAGGAATTAGGGGAAGCGGCCGATTTGGAATTTCATCTGTCTGTAGCTAAAGCGACAAATAATGCATTGCTCGTAAATCTATTAATGAATGTATCAGATCTCATGCAAGAAACGATGAAAGAAACAAGGCAAATTTGGTTATATTCAAAGCAGACAACGATGACTCAGCTTTATGAGGAACATTTGCTTATCTATCAAGCTATTTTGCATCAAGAATCAGAAAAGGCAGTTAGTGCCATGACTCAGCATTTAGAAAATGTAGAAGAGATATTAATCAAATATTTTGCTAAAAAGGAGAAGTGACATAAATAATAGGTGTTTGGTTTTAATCGTTTACTAGAACTATTTAAAGTTTTGAAATCGCTTTAAAAACTTATTAAGTCATCAGATGACCTGTTCATTAGTGTTCATATTCTTTTAGAAAATGATGGTGTATATCTAGAAAGAGGGGATTTGAAATGAAAGTAACATTATTTGCTACTTGTCTTGTTGATATGTTTCAAAGTGATGTTGGGAAAGCAACAGTTGAATTGTTAGAAAGATTAGGATGTGAAATAGACTTTCCAACAACACAAATATGCTGTGGGCAGCCATCCTATAATAGTGGCTATGTAAAGGAAACGAAGGAAGCGATGAAAACAATGATGAAGACCTTTCAGGATGCAGAATATATTGTCTGTCCGTCTGGTTCTTGTGCCTATATGTTTCATGAATATGAGCATATTTTCAAAGGGGATCCGGTCTGGGAGCCAATCGCAAAAGAGCTTGTCACAAAGACATTTGAATTAACACAGTTTATTGTAGATGTCTTAAAAATAGAAGATGTCGGGGCAACATTTCACGGGAAGGTTACCTATCATACATCCTGTCATATGACAAGATTGCTAGGGGTAAAGGAAGCTCCTATTAAACTATTAAAAAATGTTCGTGGAGTTGAATATACCGAATTGCCATTAAAGGAGAATTGCTGCGGATTTGGGGGGACTTTTTCGGTGAAAATGGGGCAAATTTCAGAACAGATGGTGGATGAAAAAGTCGCTTGTGTCGAATCAACAAATGCTGAATATTTAGTTAGTGCAGATGCAGGCTGTCTAATGAATATTGGAGGAAGAATGGATCGAAAGGGCAAAGCAATAAAAGCTTTACATATAGCAGAGGTATTAAATAGTCGAGAATAAAATGGGGGGATTTAATAGCTATGTCGATGAAAACAAGCTCACAAAAATTTAAAGAGAGAGTTTCAACAGAGTTGGAAAATGAATTTATGCGTGGTGCTGTATCAAAGGCGCAACAAACCATTCAGACAAGAAAAAACACAGTTACAGAGGCAATGGGGAATTGGGAGGAATGGCGGTCCCATGGTGAGGAAATCCGTCAGCATGTATTAGAAAATCTAGATTACTATCTATTTGAACTAAGTGAACAGGTAGCAAAGCGTGGAGGTCACGTCTTTTTTGCGAAAACCGGTGAAGAGGCAAGTAAGTATATTGAACAAGTAGCTGTAGAAAAAAAGGTGAAAAAAGTAGTAAAAGCAAAGTCGATGGTCACAGAAGAAATCTCCTTAAACCAAAAGTTGGAGAAGGCTGGATGCGAGGTTATTGAAACGGATTTAGGAGAATACATTTTGCAGGTGGATGATCATGATCCCCCTTCCCATATCGTTGTTCCAGCCTTGCATAAAAACAAAGAACAAATCCGTGATGTGTTTACAAAAAAACTAAACTACACCAATACGGAAAAGCCAGAAGAATTAGCATGGCATGCAAGACAGGTGCTTCGAAATGAGTACTTAACAGCAGATATGGGGATTACTGGCTGCAATTTTGCTGTAGCAGAAACAGGATCGATTACGCTCGTAACGAATGAAGGAAATGCAGACTTAGTCGCAGCTCTCCCAAAAACACAAGTCGTTGTAATGGGAATGGAACGGATAGTCCCTACTTTTTCCGAAATGGAAGTATTGGTTGGGATGTTAACGAGAAGTGCTGTTGGGCAAAAGCTAACGAGTTATGTAACAACACTAACTGGGCCAAGAGAAGAGGGAGATGTGGACGGACCAGAGGACTTTCATCTAGTTATTGTGGATAATGGCCGCTCGGATATACTTGGCGGAGAGTTCCAATCTGTTCTGCAATGTATACGTTGTGCAGCATGTGTAAATGTTTGTCCTGTATACAGACAGGTTGGTGGACATTCATACGGCTCCATATACTCTGGACCAATTGGGGCAGTTCTTTCTCCTTTGTTAGGTGGCTATGAAGAGTATAAGGAGTTGCCGTATGCTTCGACTCTTTGCGGAGCATGTACAGATGCGTGTCCTGTTAAAATTCCTCTACATGAGTTGTTGCATAAGCATAGACAAGTAATTGTCGAAAAGGAAGGAAAAGCACCAATTTCTGAAAAAATGATTTTTAAAGCTTTTGGTATTGGAGCATCTTCCCCAAAACTATATAATATTGGATCTAAAATGGCTCCTGCAGTGACAAAGCCATTAGCAAAAGGCGATAAAATTACAAAAGGTGTTGGCATGTTAAAAGAATGGACAGATATTCGCGATCTTCCTGCACCAAATAAAGAAAGATTCCGTGATTGGTTCAAGAATCGAGAGAAAGGAGAAGATAAAAAATGACAGGGACAATCGAGAACAGGGAAGCTTTTCTTGAAACAATTGCTTCTAAATTAGGCAGACAAAGAAAAACGAAGTTAGAAAAACCTCGTTGGGCCTATCAGCCACAAGAAGAGGTACTTAAAGAGGCATCGAAGGATGAACTGGTTGAGGTTTTAAAATCGCAATGTACGCTTATTCATACAGATTTAGTCATTACTTCCCAAAAGGAACTCACCAATACACTGCATCATTTCATTAAAGAGTATGGTGGCGGAAATATTGTTACTTGGAAGGATGTTCGATATCAACAGTATGGACTCGAGGAATTATTTAACGAAAAGCTACCCAAAGAAGAAATCGAGGTATTTGAGTGGGACCCAATATTAGGAAAAGAGAATATTGAAAAGGCAGAGAAAGCAAATATTGGAATTACGATAAGTGAAATGACTTTAGCAGAATCAGGTACAGTTGTTGTTTATAGTGGAAAAAATCGTGGAAGAACGGTCAGTTTTTTACCTATAAACAGTGTGGTTATTATTCCAAAAAGCACGATTGTCCCACGAATGACGCAGGCAGCAAAAATCTTAAGAGAAAAAGTACAAAACGGAGAAGTGCTTCCGTCTTGTATTAACTATATTACAGGACCAAGTAACTCAGCTGATATTGAAATGGATTTAGTTGTTGGGGTCCATGGGCCAGTAAAAGCTGTTTATATAGTAGTAGAAGATTTATAAATGAGCTTTTTGTGAAAATTTCTGACACCACTAGATAAATGCCTCATATGATGTTGATGTTGAATCAAGAAATTCTCTATCTTTATGGATTAAAGTGAAGTTTTTTCCATGAAGATAGAGGGCTTAGAATTTTCTCGAGTAGAATGGATACCGGCAGAAATGCATATAGTGTTCGAAGCAAAGGAGAAAGGATTGAAAATAAGCAGATATGATCCAAACAAAAGAAGAAATAATCAAAATAGCATATACGATCCACACATATTCCAACAATCTTCATCTAAAAATTTTCCACACAAACAATCTAATTAAATTCATTAACCTATTACCTATATTATTATCAGAAAAATAAGAAAACTATTACTTTTATGAAAAAGTGTTGATTTTATGTGCAGTAGTTTTTATAATAAGAGAATCTTAGATTAATAATTATAAATAAAAATGATTAAATATACAATTATTCAATCGGAAGGAGGAAGTCATGAAGGCAGCTATAATTGGTACAACTGGCTATGGTGGTGCGGAATTAATTAGAATTTTGCATAGCCATCCATTATTTACAATTAAGTCTGTACATACAACAAGAGATGAAGTTCCAGTATGGAATGAATATCCCCATTTATTTAATATTATGGAGAATAAATTAGAACAAATTAATCCAGAAAAAATAGCAAAAGAATGTGATATTGTTTTTTTTGCTACTCCTACAGGTGTATCTGGAAGATTGGTTCAAGAATTCGTAGATAAAGAAATACAAATGGTCGATTTATCTGGGGATCTTCGATTAAGGAATACAGATGATTATCAAAAATGGTATCAAAAAGAACCTGTTTCAGCTGAACTTGTCAATAGTTTTGTATATGGTCTTTCCGAATGGAATAAAGAAAATATAGCTTCTAGTAAGAGAATTTCGAACCCAGGATGCTATCCCACTGCAACTCTATTAGGATTAGCACCAGTAGTGAAAGAAAATATGATTTTACCAAATAGTATCATTGTTGATGCGAAATCTGGTATATCGGGAGCGGGAAGGAGTCCGTCTAGGGCTAATATGTTTGCTGAAATGAGTGAAAATTTTAAAATTTATAAAGTGAATCAACATCAGCATATTCCCGAAATAGAGCAACAATTAGCTGAATGGAATTCTGAGATGAAAGCTATTACTTTTTCAACTCATCTGCTGCCGACAAGCAGGGGGCTAATGGCAACTATATACGCAACATTAAATAAAATGGTCACAAATGATTATTTGCATGATTTATATATGGAAATGTATAAGAATAGTCCTTTTGTGCGAGTGAGACCACTTCATACCTATCCTTCCATTAAAGAAGTAACAGGTTCCAATTATTGTGATATTGGAATAAATGTGGATGAACGTACAGGAAGGTTAACGATTGTATCCGTTATTGATAATTTAATGAAAGGGGCTGCGGGTCAGGCCATTCAAAATGCAAATGTGATGAATGGCTATGAAGAAACAACTGGATTACAGTTTCTTCCGCTTTACCCATAAGGAGGAGCCTACGTGCAGGTTATTAACAATATTCATGAACATTCATCACATATTGAAGTAATAAAAGATGGAAATATCGTCACTCCGATTGGCTTTAAAGCTGCTGGTGTGCACGCAGGACTTCGATATAACAAAAAAGATATTGGCGCCATTATAAGTGAAGTTCCAGCAAATTGTGCTGCCGTATATACAACAAGTCATTTTCAAGCTGCACCTTTAAAAGTAACGCAAGAATCTATTGCAAAGGAAAAGCAAATACAGGCAGTGGTAGTTAATAGTGCATGTGCAAATGCATGTACAGGAGAGAAAGGCTTAAAGGATGCCTATCAAATGAGAAAAATGATGGCAGACTATCTTCATATTAAGGAAGAATATGTTGCTGTTTCATCTACAGGTGTAATTGGTGAATATTTACAAATGGATAAAATTGAAAAAGGCATTAAAAACTTCGATTTTAATGCCACGCTGAAAAATGCCGAAGCCTTTCAAGAGGCAATTCTTACTACTGATACAGTAATGAAGAAATGCTGTTTTGCCGCTACTATCAATGGGGTTACGGTAACAATGGGAGGAACAGCAAAAGGATCGGGGATGATACATCCTAATATGGCAACAATGCTTGGCTTTATTACGACAGATATAAATATTTCGTCTGAAGTACTACAAGGTGCTTTAAGTAAAGTTATTCCAACCACTTTTAATCAAATTACAGTGGATGGAGATACCTCAACAAATGATACAGTGTTAATTATGGCAAATGGAATGGCGAAAAATGAATCACTTACAGAAGATCATCCTGATTACCCAATCTTTTTGGAACTGCTTGCTACATCATGTGAGAGTCTTGCTAAGCAGATTGCAAAAGATGGTGAAGGAGCAACGAAGCTTGTGGAGGTAAAAGTTTCAGGAAGTAATAATGACGATGAAGCACGTGTTATTGCCAAACAAATTGTTGGATCCAACTTAGTAAAAACCGCAATTTATGGGTCAGATGCTAACTGGGGAAGAATTATCACTGCTATCGGTCAAACCAAAACTTCAGTAAATCCTGAAAGAGTAGATATAGCGATTGGGGATATCATTATGCTCAAGGAAAGTGAGCCACAATCCTTTTCAGAGCAAGCGGCAATCAATTACTTAAATCAGGATTTCATTCAGATATTTGTAGATCTGCATAATGGAGATGGCGAAGGAAAAGCATGGGGCTGCGATTTATCTTATGATTATGTCAAGATAAATGCTAGCTACAGAACCTGAGGTGAAATCGATGAAAACCATTGTTATAAAATGTGGGGGAAGTGTAATCGATCAACTAACTTCAGAATTTTTTACTAGTTTAAAAAGGCTAAAAGCTAATGGCTATCAGCTAGTATTTGTACATGGTGGCGGTCCAGACATTAACGAGATGCTTGATTATTTTCAAGTGAAAGCAACATTTCATAATGGGCTTCGTAAGACAACAGAAGAGGCACTGGAAATTGTAGAGATGGTTCTGTCTGGAAAAACAAATCGTAAGTTGGTTCAGTTGTTAAGGGAGAACGGCTTAGATGGTATTGGTCTTAATGGGACAGACGATAATTGTATAAATGCATCTATTATTGATGAAGAAAAGCTTGGCTTAGTAGGGGCTGTTTCAAAGGTGAATGCAAGGTTGATTTACACCTTATTAGAAGAAGCTTTAATCCCAGTTATAACACCTTTAGGAATTACAGAGGATGGTAGGAAATTAAATATAAATGCAGATTATGTGGCATCAGCAGTAGCTAAGTATTTACATGCGGAACAATGTCTCTTTGTTACAGATGTAGCGGGAATCTTAATAGATGGAAGGCTTCAATCAGTAATGGCACAGGAGGAAATTAATCATTTTATCGAAACTGGTCAGATTAGTGGTGGAATGATTCCAAAAGTTACTTCTGCCATAGCTGCATTAGAAAGTGGTTTAAATAGTGTAATGATTGTATCAGGCAAAAAACAATTTTTTGATGGGGAAGACTTACTTGGAACAAAAATCGTTGTGAAAGAAGGGATTATAGAATGAGTCATTTATTCCCAACCTATTCAAAATGGGAAATTGAGCCAGAATCAGCTAAAGGAAGCTATTTATATAGTAAGGATGGGGGCGTTTATTTAGATTTTACATCAGGGATAGGTGTTTGTAATTTAGGTCATTGCCATCCGGAAGTAAAACAGTCTGTAGAACAACAATTAAATAAGTTTTGGCATGTTTCTAATCTTTTTCCAATAGAATTGCAGGAGAAGGCAGCTGAACTGTTAACAAATGCGTCTGGATTAGATCTTGTTTTCTTTGCAAATAGTGGGGCAGAAGCAAATGAGGCAGCGATTAAGCTAGCAAGAAAGGCAACGGGAAAAACTAAAATTCTAACTTTTATGCAATCCTTCCATGGAAGAACATTTGCAACAATGTCCGCAACGGGTCAAGATAAAATCAAGCAGGGATTTGGTCCAATGCTAGATAAATTTGAATATGTTCCTTTTAATGATTTAGAAGCTTTACAGCAGCTATTAACAGAGGATGTAGCAGCAGTCATGCTTGAGGTGGTGCAAGGAGAAGGCGGAATTTTTGTTGCTTCAAAAGAGTTTTTACAAGGAGTAGAAGCACTTTGCAAAGAAAAAGGCGTTTTGCTAATCATTGATGAGATTCAAACAGGGATTGGTAGAACAGGAAAAGCCTTTGCATTTCAGCATTTTGGAATTAAACCAGATATTATCAGTTTAGCAAAAGGGATGGCAAATGGTATACCAACAGGTGCTATTGTTGCAGATGGAAAGTTAAAAGAATTTTTCGGACCAGGTAGTCATGGAACAACATTTGGAGGAAATCCTTTAGCAATGGCCGCAGCCGTAAAAACAATGGAAATCATCTTTCAGCAATCCTTTTTAGATGATGTACAAAAGAAAAGTGAATGGATTATTAGTGTTCTAAAAGAAAAGCTAGTTGGAAATCAACTAGTGAAGGATATTCGTGGATTAGGATTAATGATTGGAATTGAACTGGATATGCCAGTAGCTTCGATTTTGGGAGAATTAAGAAAAGAAGGATTAATGGTTTTAAATGCTGGAGAAAAGGTTATACGATTATTACCAAGTCTTAATACTCTACAAGAAGATTTCGAAAAAGCGTTAGAGATATTAGAAAAAAATCTAAATATTCATGCGAAAATCACAATCTAATATGTATTTTTTTGCATGATAATGTATAATTATAAGAAATAAAGAGTAACTATACATTCATTATCGAGGTGTAAACACAATGGAAGGTTATCTTCACTTAAGCAATGGTGTGAAATATAAAGGCGATTTTGCAATAGAGGCAAAAGTCAAAGAGGTAAAGGGAGAAATCGTATTTTTTACTGGAATGACTGGGTATCAGGAAGTATTAACAGACCCTTCGTATAAGGATCAAATAATCGTATTTACGTATCCGCTAATCGGAAATTATGGAATCAATAAGGAAGATTTTGAGAGCAAACAGCCACATGTAGCGGGTGTTATTGTTTATGAATCAAATAGCGAGGCTTATCATTATCAGGCTGAATATTCACTACAGGATTATTTGAACAAATGGGATATACCGATGCTTACACATGTGGATACTCGATCGATTGTCAAAAATATAAGACAATCGGGTTCCATGCCTGCAGTTATGACTGCAGAAAAAGAGATTACTAGTAATACCTTTTCTTTAAAGGAAGATGGAAAAGTAGCAAAAGTTTCAGATAAGAATTTTAAAACATATGGACAGGGAGAATATCATATTGTCCTCGTTGATTTCGGAAAAAAAGAAAGCATGTTAACGGCATTATTAGAACGTGAATGTAAAGTGACGGTAGTACCATATAATACAGAATTTACAAGTATTAAATCATTACAACCTGATGGAATTCTTCTTTCCAATGGACCAGGGGACCCGAAGGAATTAGAGGGGATTTTGCCAACCATTAAAGCGTTGATTACGCATTATCCAACACTTGGTATATGCTTAGGGCATCAGCTTGCAGCATTAGCACTTGGGGCAGAAACAACTAAACTATCATTTGGACATAGAGGAGCCAATCATCCTGTAATGGATCGAAAGAAAAAGAGGGTAATTATGTCCTCACAAAATCATAGCTATGTAGTGAAAGAAGACAGTTTAACTGCTACTGGCTGTGAAGCAAGATTTTATAATCTTCACGATGGATCGGTAGAGGGACTGTCTCATAGCATGTATCCATTGCAAACTGTTCAGTTTCATCCAGAGGCGAATCCAGGACCTTCTGAAGGTTGTTATATATTTGATGAATTTATAGAAAACGTTAAAGCAAATAATGGGAGAGTTTTTGCATATGCCTAAAGACACGACGATAAAAACTATACTTGTAATAGGATCAGGACCAATTGTAATTGGTCAGGCAGCAGAATTTGATTATGCTGGTACACAAGCATGCATGGCTTTAAAGGAAGAAGGATATAAAGTCATACTTGTTAATAATAATCCAGCTACAATCATGACAGATGAAACATTTGCAGATTCGATATATTTCGAACCATTGACAGTAGATGTATTAGAAATGATTATTCAAAAAGAAAAGCCTGATGGAATCCTTGCAACTTTAGGGGGCCAAACAGGATTAAATCTTGCATTTCAACTTAGTGAACAAGGCATTTTAGAAAAGTATCAAGTGAAATTACTGGGAAGCTCTATCGAATCGATTAAAAAAGGAGAAGATAGAGAAGCGTTTAGAGAATTAATGTATCACTTAAATGAGCCAGTACCAGAAAGCAAAATTGTTCATAAAGTAGAAGAAGCTGTAGACTTTGCCAATGAAATAGGTTTCCCTATCATTGTACGCCCTGCCTATACGCTAGGCGGAACAGGTGGCGGCATTGCTGAAAATATGGAAGAATTCACTAATCTTGTAACTGGTGGCTTGAAAGAAAGCGCAATTGGTCAATGCTTAGTGGAAAGAAGTATTGCTGGCTTTAAGGAAGTAGAATATGAGGTAATGCGAGATAGCATGAATACATGTATTACCATTTGCAATATGGAAAACATCGATCCAGTTGGAATCCACACTGGTGACAGCATTGTTATTGCTCCATCTCAAACATTGACAGATGTAGAATATCAAATGCTTCGTTCTGCTTCTATTAAAATCATTTCTGCATTAGGAATAATTGGCGGATGCAATATCCAATTTGCATTAGACCCGAACAGCAAGAAATATTATTTAATTGAAGTAAATCCAAGAGTAAGCAGATCATCTGCCTTAGCTTCTAAAGCTACTGGCTATCCGATTGCAAGAATGGCTGCAAAATTGGCAGTTGGTTACACGCTAAATGAACTGATAAATCCGGTTACCGGCGATACATTTGCAAGTTTTGAACCAGCATTAGATTATGTAGTTGTTAAGATTCCTAAATGGCCATTTGATAAATTTCCTGCTGTATCAAGAAAACTAGGAACACAAATGAAGGCAACAGGAGAAGTAATGGGAATAGATCGGAATATGGAGCGGGCTTTATTAAAAGCAATTCGCTCCCTTGAAATAAAAGGGAACGATTTAACGTTACCTGGATTAAACGAGATGTCTGTTGAAGCGTTATATGCAAAAATGCTCGAACAAACAGATGAAAGATTTTTTGTCATTCTCGAACTTATTAGAAAGTCAGAGTCAGTTACTAAAATCCATGATATAACAAAAATCGACTTGTTTTTCCTGCATAATTTTAAAAGATTAATAGATATGGAAAAAGAAATAATCCATTCTTCGCTCCAAACAGTAACAAAAAAGGAGTTATGGAAGTGGAAAGAAAAAGGGTTTAGTGATGCCTTTTTAGCCAGTGCTTGGAATTGCTCTGAAAAAGAGATTCGAGCAAAACGTAAACAATTTGCTGTGCTCCCTATTTATAAAATGGTGGATACATGTGCGGCTGAGTTTGAAGCAAAGACAAATTATTATTATTCCAGCTACTATGGAGATAATGAACAAAATAAAAGTGATAAACGAAAAGTGCTTGTTATTGGTAGTGGACCAATAAGAATTGGGCAAGGAATAGAATTTGATTATTGCTCTGTTCATGGAGTATTTGCTTTAAAAGAAGAAGGAATTGAAACGATTATTATTAATAACAATCCTGAGACCGTCAGTACTGATTTTGCTACTGCAGACCGCCTGTATTTTGAACCATTAGTAGTAGAGGATATTATGAATGTTATCGAATCAGAGGGGATCAAGGATGTCATTGTACAATTAGGTGGTCAAACAGCACTTAATGTTGCAAAAGAGCTAGAAGCATACGGTGTTCGTATTCTGGGATCAAACAGCAGTACCATTGATGTGTTAGAAGATCGGGATTTATTTTATAAGCTTTTAGAAGAAGAAGATATACCGCATATTCAAGGAGATATAGCGGAAAGTGAAGCGAAGATTATACAATCAGTGCAGAAAATAGGTTTTCCAGTTCTAATCCGTCCATCTTACGTTATTGGCGGCAAAGGAATGGAACGTATTAATGATGAAGATGCATTACAATTATATTTGCAAACAGATATACCATATCCAGTGCTTGTTGATCAATTTATGGAGGCATCTGAGGCAGAATTGGATTTGGCCACTGATGGAGTCGATATTTGTGTTCCAACTATTATGGAGCATATTGAGAAAACAGGAGTACATTCAGGCGATAGTCTATCATTATTACCTGCTAGAAATTTATCGTTAAACATAAAAGAAAAAATGATTACTTATGCTAAAAAAATTGTAAGACATACAGGATATAAAGGGTTAATGAATATCCAATATATTATTAATAACGAAGAGGTTTATGTGCTTGAAGTTAATCCTCGTGCCAGTCGCACCGTTCCGATTGTAAGTAAAGTAACTGGGGTGCCACTAGTACAAATTGCGACAAAAATATTGCTTGGGAAATATGCTTTCACTGAAGAAGAAAAGACATTTACCGATGATATTAAATTTACTTGTGTCAAGTACCCTGTTTATTCCAATTATGCTTTAAAGGGCTTAGATTCTAAAGTAGGACCAGAAATGCGTTCAACAGGCGAGGGGATTGCACTTGCTTCCACTGTTGAAAAGGCTTTGAAAAAAGTCTTTCATCCTACCTTAAAAAAAATGCCGAAACATGAAATGAAAGTAGTTGTAAAAACGACAGAAGACTTAGAGGCGATTTATAAAGTGGCTGAACAGGTACAGCTTTCTGTAAAAATGGCTGATAATAATACGGTTGAATCGTTATTAAAGGATAAGAGAACAGTTGCTTTTTACAATCCAACAAATTTAAAAGAAGATAAATTATCTCGTGAATTAGCTACAAGAAATCGGATAATTACTTTTACACAAAAGGAAAGCTTAGAGGCATTTATTACCTCTTTCAAAGAGAACGAATTAACTGTTCATTCCATTCAGGAATGGCATGAAGAGATAAAAAAAGGAGTGAGTACGGTATGATGATAGCATCCGATTTAAATTTAAAGGGAAAAGATTTATTAACATTAGCTGATTATTCTAAAGAAACGATTCTTGAATTACTCGATAAGGCAAAGACAATAAAGGAAGCGCACTTGAATGGAGAATTATTTGCTCCTCTTCAAGGGAAAACATTGGGAATGATTTTTGAGAAATCATCTACAAGAACAAGAGTATCCTTTGAAGCAGGCATGCATCAGTTAGGAGGCCATGCCCTTTATCTAAATAGTCGTGACCTCCAAATCGGAAGAGGAGAAACTATTTCTGATACCGCAAAAGTTCTATCACAATATGTGGATGGAATTATGATTCGTACATTTTCTCACTCAATTGTGGAAGAATTAGCAGAGCATGCAACAATCCCAGTGATTAATGGGTTAACGGATTTGTATCATCCTTGCCAGGCATTAGCAGACCTGCTTACGATATTAGAAGTGAAAGGGACTTTAAAAGGTTTAAAGCTTGCCTATATTGGTGATGGAAATAATGTTGCCCATTCCTTGCTAGTAGCATGCTCAAAGGTAGGGATTGATATTTCCGTTGCTACACCGAAAAATTATGAAGTAGATACAAAAGTGGCAGAATTAGCTTATTCTTTTGCTGAAGCAAGCGGCAGTGAGATTGTCCTTACAAATGATCCAGTGGAAGCTGTCCACCAAGCAGATGCCATATACTCGGATGTATGGACCAGCATGGGACAGGAAGCGGAAAACGAACAGCGTTTAAAGGATTTCCAAGGCTTTCAAATTAATGCAGACTTAGTGAAGCATGCAAAAGCGGATTATATCTTCTTACACTGTTTACCAGCCCATCGAGAAGAAGAAGTAACAACAGAAATTATTGACGGGAATCATTCATATGTCTTTCAACAGGCAGGAAATAGATTGCACGCTCAAAAAGCACTTTTAGTTGAAATATTAAAATAAATGGTAAAAAGAAAAGTAAATTATTTAAAAGCTGTTAACAAATGTAGTGTTCGTTAGCAGCTTTTTTATGTTGCTTACTTATCCATGTATAGCATGCTCCAATAATGAAAAAGTATTTGCGCTTACCAGTTATTATTTTCCGTAATGTTCATGCCAAAAAGGGTAATAATAATAACCAGTTAAGTAAAACGTATTTATGTTCATGTTTACTTAACTTCTGAATTGGTAAAGGATAGCTAAAGGAGGAGTTTATTTTGGGTCAAAATAGACAGTTTCGTCCAGGGCAAAAGGCACCAAACAATGGCTTATATATAGAGATCGGTGAAACAGGAAGCAACATAAATAATCCTCAAAAGTTAAAAATGAAAGCAGGAGATCGCTTTCCAGAAACATCTAACCATAATCGATTGTGGACATACCAAAGAAAACCTTAATATGGGATTTCTCTTGTTGAGATTAGGTTGATTTATATCACAAAACAGTAAAACAGTTTTAATAAAAGGGATTTCTCTTAAAGAGTCAGCTTCATGATAAATATCTCCATTGAGATATCATTATGTTGAACATTACTCTTTGTATAAGAGAGATCCCTTTACATATGGATAAAATATACTATAATAAAATCAAAGGTCAAAAAAGGTCAAAAGGAGTCTTGTAAAATGAATGTAGAACAGATGACAGAAAGAGTCCAGTTAGCAATAACAGAAGCACAATCCCTTGCAATAAAGGAAAGTCATCAAGAAATAGATGATATCCATTTGTTTTTGGCTATTCTTCATCAGCAAGATAATTTATTGACTTCTATACTACAAAAACTACAAATAGAACCGAATAGGATTTTGGATAAATTAACAAAAGAATTACAGAAAAAGCCACAAGTATCCTTAAGTGGTTCCGAACAGGGAGCAGTCTATATAACAGCTGGTTTGCAACAGCTTTTAACGAAAGCAGAAGAAGAGATGCTTGCATGGGAAGATGAGTATTTGTCCGTAGAGCATCTAATTCTCGCCACATATAAAATAGAAAAATCAACGGTAGGAACGATATTCAAAAAAGAGGGTATTCCATTTGAAGAAATGAAAAAAGCAATAAAAGAGATAAGGGGGACACAGAAAGTGACTAGCAAGAATCCAGAAGCAACATATGAAGTACTTAGTAAATATGGCAGAGATCTCGTGGATGAAGTAAAGCTGGGGAAGCTTGACCCAGTAATTGGGCGAGATAATGAAATCCGGAATGTCATTCGAATTTTATCAAGAAAAACTAAAAATAATCCCGTCTTAATTGGTGAACCAGGTGTGGGTAAAACAGCTATTGTGGAAGGGCTGGCACAACGAATTGTCCGAAAAGATGTACCTGAAGGATTAAAGGATAAAACGATATTTTCTTTAGATATGGGAGCATTAGTGGCAGGAGCAAAATTTAGAGGGGAATTTGAGGAGCGTCTAAAGGCTGTTTTACAGGAAGTGAAAAATAGCGATGGACGTATCGTTTTATTTATTGATGAATTGCATACGATAGTTGGGGCAGGCAAAACAGATGGAGCAATGGATGCAGGGAATATGCTTAAACCGATGCTGGCAAGAGGGGAACTTCATTGTATTGGTGCTACAACATTAGATGAACATCGCCAGTATATTGAAAAAGATCCTGCACTGGAGCGTCGTTTTCAGCAGGTTCTTGTATCGGAGCCAACAGTAGAAGATACAATTGCTATTTTAAGAGGGCTAAAAGAAAGATTTGAAATCCATCATGGTGTTAATATTCAAGATCGATCTATCATTGCAGCGGCTACTTTATCTGATCGGTATATAACAGAACGTTTCTTGCCAGACAAAGCAATTGATTTAATTGATGAAGCATGTGCGATGATTCGTACCGAGATAGACTCCATGCCGATTGAAATTGATGAGCTGACAAGAAAAATTATGCAGCTCGAAATTGAAGAAGCCGCATTACATGGGGAAGAAGATATCCAAAGTAAAGAGAGATTGGCTATTATTGCAAAAGAACTAGCGAATTTAAGAGAAAGTTCGAATGCATTAAAGGCTAAATGGCAACATGAAAAAGATGCTTTGCAATCCATTCAGGAGAAAAAAGAACAGCTCGAACGGAAAAAGAGAGAGTTAGAGGATGCAGAAAATAACTATGATTTAAATAAAGCGGCTGAGTTAAGACATGGAAGTATTCCAAAATTAGAGAAAGAAATTAAAGAAATGGAAGGTCAAGCGAAACAAGAGCAGGAAAATCGTCTTCTTCGAGAAGAAGTTACCGAAGAAGAAATCGCTAATATTGTTGCCAGATGGACTGGTATTCCTGTCTCCAAATTAGTAGAGAAAGAACGAGAAAAGCTTTTACGTTTAGAAGCAATTCTGCAAGAAAGAGTGGTTGGGCAATCAGAGGCAGTTGAGCTAGTTAGTGATGCTGTATTAAGAGCAAGAGCTGGAATAAAGGATCCGAATAGACCAATTGGTTCCTTCTTATTTTTAGGACCTACCGGGGTTGGGAAAACAGAACTAGCTAAAACATTAGCAGCAACCCTATTTGATAGTGAGGAACAAATGATTCGTATTGATATGTCTGAGTATATGGAGAAACATGCCGTATCTCGTTTAATTGGAGCTCCTCCTGGATATATAGGGTATGAAGAGGGCGGTCAGTTAACAGAAGCAATTAGAAGAAAGCCTTACTCTGTTGTTCTTTTAGACGAGGTGGAAAAAGCTCATCCAGAGGTATTCAATATTTTGCTTCAAGTTCTTGATGATGGAAGAATAACAGATTCAAGGGGTAGGACGGTCGATTTTAAAAATACCGTAATTATTATGACATCTAATATTGGTTCCCATTTATTATTAGAAACTGGAGATGCAAATGAGATTCCCAAAGAAATTAGAGATGGAGTAATGGCACAATTAAATGGTCATTTTAGACCAGAGTTTTTAAACAGAATAGATGAGGTTATCTTATTTAAGCCATTAACATTAGCGAATATTAAGGACATTGTTTCAAAGCTTGTTGATCAATTACAAGGACGGCTTACTGATCAGCATATAACCATTGAAATGACAGACAAAGCGAAAGAATTTGTGGCGAAAAATGGCTTTGACCCTAAATTTGGAGCAAGACCGCTTAGAAGATTTTTGCAAAAGACGATTGAAACATTATTAGCGAAAGACATCATTGGCGGAAAAATAAAAGAAAATGATCATGTACAGATTGATGAAGAAAACGAACATATTGTGTTAAAACGTAAGGAATAAAGATTTTACCTTCGTCTAAGCAGCCTAAAATATAGAAAGAAAACGATATTTTAGGCTGCTTTTTTACAGTATAAAAACCATAAGTTTTCTGCTTTGACGCTAGAACATTACCTTTATTGTTACCATACTAAAAAGGTGTTTAAATAAATATACGAACTAGGGAATTCCCCCCTAATTGAATATATTATTTAAACACCATTTACTACAGTGACATATTCTTAATGGGAACCTTCTTCATGAGTAGGTTCATTTGGAATAAGGGCTGATAGAATGAAAACTACTACGGAAAAGACAGCTGTTAGAATCATTCCCATTGAAAAGTCAAAAGGAACCCCATTCATTGAACCAACAACATAAACTAACATTTGAGCAAGTAAAAATGTCCAAAAAATTGTCATTATGTAACGCAACCGAAATCACCTCTTTATAGCTTGCTAATCATACTCATCTTACCACATAGTAGATAAATAATAAATGTGAATGATATAGCTTTCTTAAATTCTTCACTTTTTCATCATATAAATTGTCTTCCCATATATGCAATGATTATTTTTAAGGGAGGAGAGATGAGAAAAATCAATGTCATTTGGTCGTGTAACTCCGCATTTCTTCTTGGAATATAGGCAAACTCCCTTACATTTTAATAAAAGAGACATACATTATTAAAAGGAAAATGCTAAAAAGGAGTTTTTAAGATGGAGAACCGGAACTTCCAGTTAGATACCGAATGGAACATGATACATTATCCTCATCGACCTAATGGTTTCGGTATCTTAATTATTGGAGACGAAAGGAATTTTGTTACAGATACAAATAGTTTTTGGAACCAAAATGAGGGAAAGAGAACCTTAATTGAATCATTGCTGGATAATGGCTATACCATTTTTTATTCCAATTTATATGGGAAAAATTGGGGTAGTGAAAAAGCTTTGCAGATGGCTAAAAGACTATATGAACATATTATTCGTACAGAGATACTGAATCAAAGAATTCATATTATTGCAGAAGGTATGGGTGCCTTAACAGCTATTCGCTTGATGATGGAAATGAAGGATAATATTCGATCTGTTGTTCTGTTAAACCCTATTCTATCTTTAAAGGAGCATTTAGAAAGGGAAAAAGAGCATAAGTTTTTTATTAAGAAGTTAACCAATGAAATCAGTATTGCTTTTAATACAAATAGGCATGAATTAATGGAGTTATTAAAGGATAAAAAGCAGTACCAGCTAGAGGAGACTGATACACCGACAAAAATCATTCAAATCCTCCACAATGGTAGGTCCTATTATCAATCCCATGCATTAAAAAAAGCTTCTGAAATTTGGGAAGAAAAAAGTTTGCCGATTTTTGTCTCCTATGTTCTACCAGAAAAACGAAGTGCAATGCCGAAACAAATTGCTTCTTTTTTTAGAAAGTATGAAAAAAAACTTTAGAAGAAAAGATGTTGTTCAATGAGCATATGTTAAACGAACAACATCTTTTGCTTTTCTTTCATGAAACTAAGTAATCCTGTGTATGATTTTTGACGTACGGTACCTAAAGTACTTCGAAATATTTACCCTTTTACATGCATATGAATACATTAAGTAATTATTTATGGGAGGCTTTTTAATGAAGAAGGCAGTAGTATTCGGTGCATATCAATTCCTCGGTTTTCATATATGTGGAGCACTATTAGAAGAGGGAGAGGAGATAATAGGTGTATCTTTCCCGCATATAAATATAGCTGATATAGAAGATAAAAGAATGGAAATAGGCAGAAATGCAAATTTTAGTGAAATAAGCTGGGATCAACTTGGATCTATACTCCAAGATGCAAGCATTGACCATCTTTTTTTTGACCTATATACAATAGAAAGCCTACAATCCTTGTATAGAACAATGAAAAGGCACATTTTTGACTGTAGTGATAAAGAATTGCTTTTTAATAAAAAACTTGTTTTCTTAGTAAATATTATGGCAATAGAAAAAGAAAGAGAATTACTTTCTTCCATTAGAGATGACCTTGGAGGCTATATGATTCAGATGATACATATGCCCACATTATATGGGCCATGGCAGCCAAGCGATTTTTTGTTTCAGCAGCTAGTAGAAGGAAATGAAAAGGATGCTGTTCGCATAGGTTTACGAGAATATCCTACAGATGCGATTTATATCGAAGATGCTGTATCGGAAGTAGTAAAACAGACAAATAAAGGACAAAATAAGGATATTCTATTAAAAAGTAATGTAATAAACCATTGGCAAAGATGCTTAGAACATTTAAAATGGAATGTACCTAAAAGCGTTCATAAAGATATAGAAAATTTAAAAGGATTAGAAGAGATAATAGTAATAAATAAACGCAGTATTTCAGAGAACTTAGATAAACAGAAAAAGCACCATTTATTATATAGAATTTAATAGTGTTATAGGAGTAATAATAATGAAAAAAGCATTAATGAACATTCGAAATAAAATAATTAGAGGAAAGATTATCATTATCCTTCCTCTAATTATGTGTGTTCTTTTGCTTTTCCTTTTTTTTAATGGATCGATTGCTAAAAAAGGAAAGGTTGAAAAAGTAGGGCTTCTAGTCAGTGGTACAGTAAGTGATCAAGTTTGGGGTACAAAAGGATATAAGGGACTGTTAAATATTCATACTAAACTTGGTGTGGATGTTTTTTATAAAGAGTCAATTGATTCTTATACCATAACAGAAAGGGCAGTAAAGGAATTTAAAGCGAAAGGTGTCAATTTGATTTTTGGACATGGTGGTGATTTTGTCCAATATTTTAATATCCTTTCCTCTAAGTATCCTTCCATTCATTTTGTCAGTATAAATGGGAGAGAGCCTGCGACAAAAGATAATACAACCAATATTAAGTTTGAAAATTATCCAATGGGCTTCTTTGGTGGAATGGTAGCTGGACAGATGACAAAAACAAATACTATTGGTGTAATTGGTGCCTATGAATGGCAAGAAGAAGTTAATGGATTTAAAGATGGAGTCAAATATGTCAACAAAAATGCAAAAGTCATAAAAGAATTTGTGAATGATTGGGATAATCGAGAAAAGGCAATGAACATATTAAATGATCAAATCAGTAAGAATGTGGATATTGTTTATCCAGTAGGAGATGGCTTTAATGTAGAAATAGTAGAAAGCATTAAAGAAAAAGGTCTACACGTAGTTGGTTATATTTCTGATCAAGCGAATTTAGGAAAGTACACAGTGCTAACAAGCACGGTTCAAGATATTCCTAAACTTTATGAACAAATTGCCACTGAATTTGATGAAGGGGAACTTCACTCCGGTACTCAAATCTGTGGAATTAGAGAGGGTACCATATATTTAGGGAAATTCAGTCCAAGTATTGATCAAGATATTGTTGAATCCATACAGAAGGATTTAAATCGGTATAAGAAGACTGGAAAGCTGCCAAATGAGGAATAAAAGGAAAAGGCTTCCAATAATGTCATGATGGTATTTCTTTTTATTTTAGGAAAGCCTTGTCCTTTAGTGAGAAAAAGAATAAGTATATGATGACCTGACACGACGTAAATAATTTTTAATGTATTGCAAGAAGATAAAATAGAATCAAAAATGGGAATGGACTAACAAGTAATCAATTCATACTAAGTTAATCCATCCATTTTTTTACGAAAGGGGTTATTTTTTTGAATAGAGGCTTTAAATCATTCGCTGATGTCATAAACATATCGACATTCTTCATAAGGAGTTCAAGGTCTATTTGATTTATAAAGTTTGCAACAGCATCAAAATTTGCATTTTCCTCCTTTTCTTCTACCTGATTGGATTGCCTATTACTTCTACCAAGAATCCAATCATCTCCTTTAACTCCTCTTGAAATGGAAGGCTCCACATCCGTTTGTTGAGAATGTTCTGGTGACTCCTTTTTTCTTATGGAACGACTGTTTGTACCAAACATAAATAGAGAAAAGTGATCCATTTCTGTTTTTTCATCTGCTATAACATCCTTTTGATCTTTCTCATCAGATAGTTCCTCTTTATAATCGTCCACATTTCTTCCTCCTATAATACATTCTAAATTATGCTCTTAATATGTTATGAAAAACATCGGTAAATGCTTAGACCAATGTAATAGAAAACAAAATATGTTGCAAAAGAGAGGAGGAATTTGATAAAATTAGTACCAAGTCATAATAATTGATAATAATATATTAATGTAATACTGTAATTTTCTCCTTTCTATTTAGACCATATTGAACAAATTAGGGTAAACTAAAAAAAAACATCCTTATTTTGTTTATAGATCACTGAGGGATGAATATACATGACAATTTTTTAAATGAGGATAAGGAATAACTGCATTAAAACAAATAAGAGAGAGATACCGGGTAACCGGTGAATATAAAGGAGCTGAAAGCTTTGGGTACAGGAATAATTGGTATTGGCCGTGAACTTCCAGAAAAAATTTTAACAAACTTTGATTTAGAGAAAATGGTTGATACAAATGATGAATGGATAAGAACGCGAACTGGCATAGAAGAACGAAGAATAGCGGACGACAATACAGATACATCGGATATTGCATTAGCAGCAGCAAAGAAAGCAATTGCTGATGCTGGCATTCATCCAGAAGATATTGATATGATAATGGTCGCAACGGTTACACCTGATCAGTCATTTCCATCTGTTGCATGTATGATTCAAGAAAAACTAGGTGCAAAAAAGGCTGCAGCAATGGATTTAAGTGCGGCATGTGCAGGATTTATGTATGGTATGGTGACAGCAAAGCAATTTATTGATACAGGGGTTTATAAATATGTACTGGTTGTTGGCGTAGAGAAGCTTTCTAAAATTACAAATTGGGAAGATCGTAATACAGCTGTACTCTTTGGGGATGGAGCTGGAGCTGCTGTACTAGGTAAAGTTTCAGATGGAAGAGGGATTCTTTCATTCGAATTAGGAGCAGATGGTTCTGGTGGGAAACATCTTTATTTAGATGATGAAGACTATATTTACATGAATGGTAGAGAAGTCTTTAAATTTGCGGTTCGTCAAATGGGCGAAAGCAGTGAAAATGTGTTGGTAAAAGCAGGATTGTCCAAGGAAGATGTAGATTTCCTTATTCCACATCAAGCGAACATTCGCATCATGGAAGCGTCAAGACAAAGATTGGATTTACCAGAAGAGAAGTTATCCAAAACAGTTCATAAATATGGAAATACAAGTGCGGCATCTATTCCCATTTCCTTAGTGGAAGAATTAGAAGCAGGTAAAATTAAAGAGGATGATGTCCTTGTAATGGTCGGTTTCGGTGGAGGATTGACTTGGGGTGCAATTGCTATGCGTTGGGGAAGATAAAAGATTCCTTGATTTGTAAAAAGAAAACTAGCAGATTTATGTTGATAAATATAGCAAAAAGGAGAATAGGACATGAGTACGAATAGAAGAGTAGTTGTTACTGGTATTGGAGCTGTAACGCCACTTGGTAATGATGCAGTAACTACATGGGATAATATTATAGCTGGAGTTTCGGGAATTGGACCACTCACAAGAATTAATGCTGATGAATATCCCGCAAAGGTAGCAGCAGAAGTGAAGGATTTCAATCCGGAAGATTTTATGGAAAAAAAAGATGCTAGAAAAATGGATCGTTTTACACAATATGCGGTTGCAGCATCCTTAATGGCTGTAAAAGATGCTAATTTACAAATAACAGATGATAATGCTCCTCGTATTGGCGTGTGGATTGGTTCCGGGATTGGCGGAATGGAAACGTTCGAAAATCAATATGAAATGTTCCAAAAAAGAGGCTATAAACGAGTAAGCCCTTTCTTTGTACCGATGTTAATTCCAGATATGGCATCTGGACAAGTTTCGATAACATTAGGTGCAAGAGGAGTGAATTCTTGTACTGTTACTGCATGTGCAACGGGAACAAACTCTATTGGAGACGCATTTAAAGTTATTCAGCGTGGAGATGCTGATGCGATGATTACTGGTGGAGCAGAGGCGCCGATTACAAAGATGTCCGTAGCTGGTTTCTGCGCAAATACCGCTTTATCCTTTAATCCAGATCCTAAAACAGCAAGTAGACCATTCGATGCGAATCGTGATGGATTTGTAATTGGTGAAGGTGCAGGAATTGTGGTGCTAGAAGAATTGGAGCATGCTTTAGCAAGAGGTGCTAACATTTATGCAGAAATAGTAGGATATGGTTCCACAGGAGATGCTTATCATATTACTTCCCCTGCACCCGGAGGAGAAGGTGGAGCAAGAGCCATGAAAATGGCAATTAATGATGCCGGACTTGCACCAGAAGATGTTTCTTATATTAACGCACATGGAACAAGCACAGCATATAATGATAAATTTGAAACGATGGCTGTTAAAGAAGTCTTTGGAGAGTATGCTTATAAAGTCCCAATGAGCTCAACAAAATCCATGACTGGTCATTTGCTTGGAGCAGCAGGTGGAGTCGAAGCTATTTTTAGCGTCTTGGCAATTAGAGACAACATTCTTCCACCAACAATTAATTTTGAAACAGCAGATCCAGATTGTGATTTAGATTATGTAATTAATGCCCATAGAAAGCAAGAAGTAAATGTAGCAATGAGTAATTCCCTAGGCTTCGGCGGCCATAACGCTACTATTGTATTTAAAAAATATCAATAAATACTTCGCTTATTTATGTAATTAATTCAAGGATTGTTGAAAAGCTCCTACTAATAAAATAGTCATGTATTAAAACTGCTAGGATTCATTAACAACTTGAATCTTAGCAGTTTTTTTATTGCAAAAATGAAACCAATCCAATCTTTATTTATAATTATTTTAAATTAATATTGACTATTATTATAAAGTGTATATAATTAAAACTATAATTCTATTATTTAAGGTATAAATTCGGAAATTTTTAATGTTTAAAAGAAAACGCTTTCTTCGAGGGTGAACTTACTATTTAAGAAGATATTACGTAGAAAGGAAGAATTCTATGCTTAGTATAGAAAAGGCTAAAAACCTGTTGAAAGAAAAAAATATTCGTCTTACACCACAGAGACTTGAATTAATTAATATTCTATCTAAAGACAATAAGCATTGGACAGTAGATGAAATTTATCATGTCCTAAATGAGAATATGCCTTCGGTAAGTATTACTACTGTTTATAATAACATCCATTTATTTATAGAATTAGAGCTATTGAAAGAGATACAATTTGGCGAAGGATTAAGTAAATATGAATGGAAAAAAGAAGAACATTATCATATTGTCTGTAGCGATTGCGGTGAAATAGTGGATATATGGTATCCTACATTAAGGGAGGTAGAATCATTTGCGAAATCCATATCTAAATTCAATATCAGCTCCCATAGTCTCCAATTTTACGGAACCTGTGAACAATGTTCAAAAGGCTAAGCGAAAAAGCGAGTTCATTTGTTTAGAGTGTAAACAGCCAATCAAAAAATTAAAACACTCCATTATTTGTGGATGCGGAAGTAGAATCATGAAAGAAACACATAGATAATTTATATAGAGGATGGGACATAAGCATCTCAACTAACAATAAACACGAACTATAATGTGATTAATTCGCGTAAATGTTCGCTTTTATTTTTTTAGAAAAAGGTTTAAAAAACGAAGTGTAATGGAGCGGAGGACGTTCGACTCCTGCGGGAAGTGGAGGAAAGGCTGAGACCCCGCAGCGCAGCGAGGAGCTTCCTCCCCGCGGAAAGCGAGCGTCTGTAGCGCAATGGTACGACTTAGTTTTTATACTTGACTATATTTAAAAAACATAGATAACCATCATGAGAAAGTAGCTTTATTTAAGAGCTAAATTAGAGAGTGTTCGTCTTTAAAGATTAGTTATTTAATTTTGTCCACGCCCCTATTTTCAATAATAGAGATTAGTTGCATTGGAACGCCATCAATTCACCATTCATATACTGATTAAATGAACAGAATAAAATGAAATAGAGGGGAAATATTGGTGGGGATAATCAATACAAAGAAATGGCTCGAGGAACATTTTTATGAGCCGACTTCTATATGTGAAAACATGAAAGCTTCCTTTGATGGAGACGACTCTCATAATATTTATCGTTATTTAAATGGATTTGGAATGTATAAACCATCAAGACGTTCCAAACAGACTTTTGAGAAGATGAAAGAATTAGAAACCTGGAATAAAGTAGAGAGGTTTTATAAAAAGTATAAGAAAAAATGGGATGGACCCGATGTACCTATATATCTTTTTCCTTTTCAGATGACATGGAGAGGGGATGAAAACAAATCAGGTGTATCATTTCCTAATCAGCTATTTTTATTTGTTGGGGAAGTAACAGACGATAAAGAACTAGAGGCTCTTTTTATTCACGAATATCATCATGTATGTCGCATGCATTGTCTGAAAAAACCAATAGAGGATTATACCTTATTAGATTCTATCATCATGGAAGGATTAGCAGAGTTCGCTGTTAAAGAAAACTGTGGGGAGGCATATAATGCAAGCTGGTGCCATCTGTATGAGGAAGAAGAGGTTAAGCAATTTTGGGAGAAGGAGCTAAAGGAACATTTAGATGTAAAAAAAACAGAGACGAAACATGATCAACTCTTGTATGGACATGGACGCTATCCACGCATGATTGGGTACAATACAGGATTTTATCTTGTCAATTCCTATTTTCAAAAGAAAAAACAAACAGCAAAGATGCAGTTTACGATAAAAAGTGAAGCCTTTTTATAAATAAATGTCTATTGAAAAACTAAAAGCCAATCAATCAAAATTCCGTATGATTGGTTGGCTTTTTCTTAGGTTTAAGTACTTATGTCTTAGACTTATTTCCTTTCTATTAGAATAATTTAACTGGATAAATAATTAGCAAAAGGGGCTGAAAACGAAATAAAAAAGACATGAAAGGAAAGTTTGTACATATTATGATAATAGGTTCAATAAGAAAATATCTTCTGCTTATCTTTCTTCTTAGTAATTATAGAAAAAGAGAAATACGTAGCAAACTGAATACATGAAAGATAGATATTTTTCATATCAGATAGAGGATTATAAAATAATCCTTTGAAAATAGGAATAAATTTACTACGCTCTGCCAATACTTATGGACAAACAGTTGTTGAAGTGAGGGATAAAATATGCAGTATCTTCATGATGTTTGGGTAAATTGGTTTGAAGGAGAAGAAAACGGATATAATGTTTGTCACTTTCATGAATGGAGAAAAGATGATGGTGTTGAATTATTAGATCAAGTTCCGCTAGTAAAAGTAGACTCTTGTTTATTCAATTACATAGAAAACGATTTGGCGGAACTACCACGACAATTATTAGAAGAAATTTATCAAAAAGCATATCTACGAAAAAATCATGAACGAATTCAATTAGATTATTGTTTTGTAGTTTCTGATGGAATTGGACTTTTAGTAGTAGATACAATTGGATATTCTGTTCCGATTAGGAAAAGTCGAATGATACCTAGACAAGAACAATTGGCCTATGAATTGCTTGAAAATCAAGAAACGATTCATTATAACTTTCAAAACAATGAAGAAAAGAAAGAATTCCATATTTTATCACCTGAACCTCATGTGATGAATGGATTAACAAGAAAAGAAAGACAATTAAAGCAATTATTGTTTATGGCGTTAGATCAACTGTATTCTTCTGAAAATGTTGCAGAGGTTCGTTATTGGTACACAGAATGGAGTCCAGAACGTTATTTTGAGATTCAGCACTTAGATTTTGAGAATGCATGGAAGGAACTATATGAATGTACAAAGTATGGTTGGTCTAAAAAGCATGAGCATTTTTGTGAGAATATTATAAAAGGTCAGCCGTTTTTTGAAAAGCTATGGGAAATGGAGCATGGTCCGAAGGTAAACTAAGCGTTTTCAGTGGAGAAATTACTATATAAAATGGGGATTTATGAAAATCTCCAGTTTGCATAAGTATAAAGGCTCGGACATAAGTATTTCAACTAATAAAAAAAAACGAACAATCACGATATGCATAATTGTTCGTTTTTTTTATTTTGGGAAGAAGCTCGCAGTCTGAATACACGTCGCTTTCCATGGGCTAGTCTTAAGATTCCTCCCCGGCGCCTCGAGTGTCTTCCGCTTCATTCCTCTTCGTTTTTAAAGATTTATTACTCGAAAATTTTGTTTTTCCAAGAAATAATCAAATCAGTAGGAATAATGGAACATCCTCTTATCCATCGTTTCCATAAGAGATTTAAATTAACGACGCTTACGTCCTAATCCCATCGCATTTTCCATTTTCTTAATCATTTTACCAGCTACTTTATTAGCTTTTGCTGCTCCATCATCTAATATATCATCTAATTCAGTAGAGTTCATAAGCTCATTGTATTTCTCTTGGATTGGTTTTAATGCATCAACCACAACATTTGCTAAATCTGACTTGAAATCTCCGTATCCTTTTCCTTCATATTTGGCTTCCAGACTCTCCACGCTTTCTCCAGAGAGGATAGAATAAATGGAAAGCAAGTTAGAAACTCCCGGTTTATTTTCTCGATCGAATTTAACAACACCTTCTGAATCTGTAACGGCACTTTTGATTTTTTTAATAATCTGTGCTGGCTCGTCTAATAACGTAATAGTAGCTTTGTTGTTAGTATCCGATTTACTCATTTTTTTCGTAGGATCCTGAAGAGACATAATTCTTGCCCCTACTTTTGGAATTCTAACTTCAGGTATTGTCAAAATATCATTGTATTTTTTATTAAATCTCTCTGCGAGATCACGCGTTAATTCAAGATGTTGCTTTTGGTCTTCTCCAACTGGAACGATATCTGTACTATATAGAAGAATATCTGCCGCCATTAATGGTGGGTATGTTAATAATGCAGCAGAAACAGCATCTTTACCAGTCGATTTGTCCTTAAATTGTGTCATTCGCTCTAATTCTCCAATATAAGAGATACATTGCATTAACCATGCTCCTTGGGCATGGGCAGGTACTTCTGATTGAATGAATAGAGTTGCTTTATTAGGATCAATACCTACTGCTAAGTAAAGTGCAGCTAAACTGCGGATATTTTTTCTTAATACCATTCGATCTTGAGGTACTGTAATCGCATGTTGATCGACGATACAGAAGAAACAATTATATTCATCTTGTAGCTCGACAAATTGACTTAAAGCACCAATATAATTTCCTAAAGTTATAGTGCCGCTTGGTTGAATCCCAGAAAAGATAGTTTTCATTATAATACTTCCTCCATTATGTATTCTAGACACGAATGTTTAGTTGAAAGCATCCTCTAAACAAACTGTTCATATTATTTACTAGGTTTCTATTCGTTGGTATAGCGCTCGTTAGTGAAGTACACTTCGCATCAGAAAGCAACTTTTTCGTTAAAAAGAGCAAAAAAGAGAGAACCCAGAAACTACATTATATTCATTATTATAACCATTTTAGCATGATTAGTTGATATTCAAAGGCTGTTTTCTCAAAGTTTGTCGTTTTTCATAGAAAAAATGGTGGATTTCTATTAGTAATGTTGTTTCTAAAGGAGTGTTGAAGGTATACGGCATGTAAATTGGATTTAGTGTAGTAGATGGTAGATGCAGATTTAAAACAGCTTAGTCTATATGTGGAAGAAACAGAAAGAGTGAGCCAGATAAAAGAAAGATAAATGATTCGTCTAAAGGTAAATGAGGAAGATGAGAACGGTTAAATGAATTCTATGAATTAAAAAAATTTAGATAAATTTATATTAATATAATTATTCTGTAGATTTGTATATTTCTGATTTGTTTTTATTCTACAAAATTCTACATAGTTCTTGCGTAAAAAATATTCCAATTATATAATTGTGATTACGAATGGATTAGGTAGTTGTATTTTCAGACTTTTTAAAACACATAAGAATACATATAAGGTTGAACTAGCGAAATAGTTATTTCGAAATAATAATATTGAACGCTATGTATGGGGGTTTGCATTTAATCGTTTTTAATACATCAATAGTCGTTTATTATAATTAACAGACTATTTAGGAAATGATTGCTTGTGTATTCTAAGGTTTAGAATGGGAAAGCTATTTTCGAAGTTCCATTTGAGGAAAATTATTTAGGGGGTAATTACATGAGAAAAAGAATGCTTGTACTAATGAGCTTAGTGCTTGTGCTAAGTGCATTTCTTGCTGCATGTGGTAATGACAATGGTGGAAGTGATAAATCATCACAGAACTTGCGCTTGAACATCGTTTCAGAGCCACCAACATTACATCCAGCACTAGCAACAGATTCAACGTCTGGTGGAGTGTTAATTCAAACGTTTGAAGGTTTAACTCGTATTGATAAAGATGGAGTGCCTCAGCCTGCAATGGCCGAAGATATTCAAGTTTCAGACGATCAATTAAACTATACATTCAAAATTCGTGAAGATGCAACATGGACAAACGGTGATCCAGTAACAGCAGCAGATTTTGAATATGCTTGGAAATGGGCTATTGATCCTCAAAACCAATCACAATATGCCTATCAATTATATGCCATAAAAGGTGCTGAAGCAGCTAATAATGGAGAAGGTAAACTTGATGATGTTGCTATTAAAGCAGTGGATGAAAAAACTTTAGAAGTAACTTTAGTAAATCCAACACCATACTTCTTACAATTACTAGCTTTCTATACTTATTTCCCAGTGAATAAAAATGTAGCAGAAGCAAATCCAGATTGGTATAAAGATGCTGGCGATGATTATGTTACAAACGGTCCTTTCAAAATGACAGAGTGGAATCATAGTGAGTCTATTCTTTTAGAAAAAAATGAAGATTATTGGGATGCTGACTCGGTTAAATTAGAGACAGTGGAAATGTCAATGGTAGAAGATCCAACAACGGAATTAAGCATGTTTGATAACGATGAGTTAGATTGGGCTGGTTTACCATTTGGTTCATTACCTACAGATGCTATTAAGGCATTAAAAGACAATGGGGACCTAAATATTAAAGCAATAGCAGGAACGTATTGGTATAAATTCAATACGGAAGAAAAACCATTTAATAACGAAAATATTCGTAAAGCATTAACATATGCAATTGATCGTCAAGCGATTGTTGAGCAAATTACACAAGGTGGACAAATCCCAGCCATGGCAGTTGTTCCTCCAACAATGTTTTCTGAAAACGAAAAAGGCTACTTTAAAGATAATGATATCGAAGCAGCGAAAGCGGCTCTTGAAAAAGGTTTGAAAGAGGAAGGCTATGATAGTGTAGAAGACTTACCAAAAATTACATTATCTTATAATACAAGTGAAGCACATGCTAAAATTGCGCAAGCAGTTCAAGATATGTGGAAACAAAACCTTGGTATTAATGTCGAATTAGACAACGAAGAATGGCAAGTTTACTTAGAAAAAATTGATTCTGGTGACTATCAGATTGGGCGTATGTCATGGTCTGGTGACTACAATGATGCATTTAACTTCCTAGAATTGTATCGTGATGCAGACGGCGGAAACAATGATACTGGTTGGGAAAATCCAGAATACAAAAAACTTCTTATTGCTTCACAAAAGGAAACAGATGAAGCGAAGCGTAAACAATTATTACAAGATGCAGAAGCTATTTTAATGAATGAACTTCCAATTGCACCTGTATATTTTTATACAAACACTTGGGTACAAAAAGAGAATCTGAAGGATGTAGTAATTTCAGGTTTAGGGGAAGCTCAGTTGAAATGGGCGCATTTTGAATAATAAAAGGAATTACTTTGTTCCGCAATCATGTTAGAAGGATTTCAAATTCTAATTGCATATAGAAATTGTTAAAAAATATTATTAAATTGTTTGTGTAATTAGGACAAGAAAACCATTCATGAACTACAAGATCAAAGAGATAAAAGAGGCTGTCTTATTTAACGAGTGATACACTAGGAAGCTCGTTCCCTAAGACATCCTCTTCCTTTCTAATTGGCGTTGTTTTAGAAAAAAATGGAGGTAAAACCATGATAAAGTACTTGACAAAACGTTTGCTGTTTATGGCGCTGTCCTTATGGTTAATCATTACAGCAACGTTTTTCTTCATGAGGATGGCACCGGGTAACCCATTTACATCGGAAAAGAAAATGCCACCTGCAATCGAAGCAAATTTAAATGCCCATTATGGTCTTGATCAACCTTGGTATGCTCAATATGGAGATTATTTGCTAAGAGTTGTTCAATGGGATTTTGGTCCATCTTTTAAATATAAGAGTCAGACTGTTAATCAATTAATCAATGAGGGCTTCCCCGTTTCCTTAGTATTGGGAGTCGAAGCCATTTTCATTGCTTTAGCAATTGGAGTAACATTGGGTGTAATTGCTGCATTAAGACATAATAAATGGCAAGATTATTTGGCAATGATCGTTGCTGTATTAGGAATCTCCGTACCTTCCTTTATAATGGCTGCTTTTTTACAATATATTTTTGCGATGAAGCTAGGTATTTTCCCTGTAGCAAGATGGGGAACATTTATGCAAAGTGTCCTGCCGGCAATAGCGTTAGCAGCTGGTCCAACAGCATTTATTGCCCGTTTAACTAGATCTTCCATGCTAGAAGTATTAAGCAATGATTATATTAAAACAGCAAAAGCTAAAGGAATTAGCGGCTTTAATATTACCGTAAAGCATGCAATCCGTAATGCGATTCTACCAGTTGTTTCCTACATGGGACCATTATCAGCTGGGATCGTTACAGGAAGTTTTGTTATTGAAAAAATCTTTGGTATCCCGGGACTAGGATCACAGTTTGTAAAAAGTATAAACAATCGTGATTATACAGCTATTATGGGAGTTACTGTTTTCTATAGTATTATCCTGTTAGTATCTGTTCTTCTTGTCGATATATTGTACGGATTAATAGATCCTCGAATTAAATTATCGGGCGGGAAGAAAGGAGAGTAAAGATGCAAGAAATTTCGAAAGATAAATTTGAAATAGTAGGAAATAGCAGCGTTGAATCAGAGAAGATTTCAAAAGCAAGTCTGTCTTTTTGGAAAGATGTATTTACTCGTTTTAAGAAAAATAAACTTGCAGTATTTGGACTTGTACTATTAATTCTTTTAATCGTCATGGCATTTGTTGGACCATTCCTTACGCCATACAATTACTATGAAAATGATCTAACAAAAACAAATCAACCACCAAGTGCAGAGCATTATTTTGGAACAGATGAATTGGGTCGAGATATGTTCGAACGTATTTGGTATGGGGCAAAGATATCCCTCTTCATTGGGATTGCTGCTGCATTAATCGACTTAGTGATTGGGGTAATCTGGGGCGGAATTGCAGGTTATAAAGGTGGTAAGGTTGATGAAGTGATGATGCGTATAGCAGACGTATTATATGGAATTCCTTACCTATTACTTGTAATCCTTCTAATGGTTGTGCTTGGACAAGGAATTTGGACGATGATTTTAGCGATGAGTATTACAGGTTGGATTAATATGGCTCGTATGGTCCGAGGACAAGTATTATCTTTAAAGAGTCAAGAATATATACTTGCCTCTAGAACATTAGGAGCAGGAGTATCAAGAATAATGGGCAAGCATTTAATTCCTAATGCAATGGGACCTATTCTTGTAACTTTAACACTAACTGTGCCAAACGCTATTTTTACAGAAGCGTTTTTAAGCTATCTTGGATTAGGGTTAACGCCTCCATTAGCTAGCTGGGGAACAATGGCTAATGATGGAATCGGAGCGATGCAATATTACCCATGGCGATTATTCTTCCCGGCAATGTTTATTTGTTTAACAATCTTTGCATTTAATGTTATAGGTGACGGAATCCGAGATGCTCTTGATCCAAGACTACGTAAGTAAGGAGTGAGATAAATGGAAAAATTATTAGAAGTAAAGGATTTACAAGTCTCATTCCATACGTATGGAGGAGAAGTGCAGGCAGTTCGTGGAGTATCCTTTGACTTATATAAAGGAGAAACATTGGCAATTGTTGGTGAATCCGGATCAGGTAAGAGTGTTACTTCTCAAACATTAATGAAATTAATTCCTATGCCTCCAGGTCATATTAAAGGCGGACAAATTTTATTTAACGGAGAAGATATTGTTCAAAAAACGGATAAAGAGATGGAAAGCATCCGTGGAAAAGAAATGAGTATGATTTTCCAAGATCCAATGACATCCTTGAATCCGACAATGAGAATTGGAACGCAAATTATGGAAGTGCTGATTAAACATCAGCAAATGAATAAAGAAAAGGCGAAAAAGAAAGCAATAGAACTTTTAAGCTTAGTTGGAATAGCAAAACCCGAAAAAAGAGTGGACCAATATCCACATGAATTTTCAGGCGGAATGAGACAGCGTGCGATGATTGCCATTGCTTTAGCTGCCAATCCACATTTGCTAATTGCCGATGAACCAACAACAGCATTAGATGTTACCATTCAAGCGCAAATTTTAGACTTAATGAACGATTTGCAAGACAAAATGGATACAAGCATTATTTTCATTACCCATGACTTAGGGGTTGTTGCAAATGTGGCAGATCGTGTAGCTGTTATGTATGCAGGCCAAATTGTAGAGATGGGTACTGTAGATGAAATTTTTTATGATCCAAGACATCCCTATACTTGGGGACTTCTTGCGTCTATGCCAAGCTTAGATAATGATAACGAAGATGAGCTTGCAGCAATACCAGGGACACCGCCAGATTTAACAAACCCGCCAGTTGGAGATGCGTTTGCAGCTAGAAATCCATATGCATTAGCTATTGATTTCGAACAGGAACCACCATTATATCAAGTTTCAGAAACACATTTTGTAAAGTCATGGCTCTTACATCCAAATGCACCAGCAGTAGAACCACCTGCTTCTGTTAAAGAGAGAATGAGAAAGCTACCCTCTAACTTTGAAACACCAGTATTAGTAAAGGGGGAGAAATAAGTGGCTGAGAAGTTATTAGAAATTAAAAATCTTAAGCAATATTTTAATGTGGGCACTCCTAACTTAGTAAAAGCAGTGGATGATATAACCTTTGATATTTTCAAAGGAGAAACGCTTGGACTAGTAGGAGAATCAGGCTGCGGGAAATCTACGACTGGGAGAACAATCATTCGTCTATACGATGCAACCGGTGGTCAAGTTCTATTTAATGGAGAAGACGTGCATGGAAGAAAATCAAGAGCAGATTTAAAGAAATTTAATCGTAAAATGCAAATGATCTTCCAAGATCCATATGCTTCATTAAATCCACGAATGACTGTTGCAGATATTATTGCAGAAGGCATTGATATTCACGGATTAGCGAAGAACAGAAGTGAAAGAATGGAAAAGGTATACGATTTGCTTCATACAGTTGGATTAAATAAGGAGCATGCTAATCGTTATCCCCATGAATTCTCAGGTGGGCAGCGACAAAGAATCGGAATTGCTCGTGCTTTAGCTGTAGATCCTGATTTTATCATAGCTGATGAACCGATTTCTGCATTAGATGTTTCCATTCAAGCCCAAGTTGTTAATTTGATGAAGAAACTTCAAAAGGAAAAGGGATTAACGTATTTATTTATTGCCCATGATTTATCGATGGTTAAGTATATAAGTGACCGTATTGGAGTAATGTATTTTGGAAAATTAGTGGAGATTGCTTCAGCAGATGAGCTATATAATAATCCGATTCATCCATATACACAGTCCTTACTATCAGCAATTCCTCTTCCAGATCCAGAAACAGAGCGCACAAGAAAAAGAACTGTTTATGATCCTGCGATTCATCAATATCAAGATGGGGAAGAACTTAAAATGCGAGAAGTAAAGCCAGGTCATTTTGTTTATTGCTCTGAAAGTGAATATAAGAAATATAAAACGCAAGTAGCTAAATAATGATTTTAAAAAAGGCGACAATCTCAGAGATAATGAGGTGTCGCCTTTTTATACTAGCACGGTGGCAAAAGAGAAAAAACAGTAATAGCCTAAGTTTGTTTGAGTTGTTACAATAAAAGGAATACATAATTTATACCAAGATAGTGGATAATGGATACTGTACATAGATGGGAGTTATCGCCGTGAATAAAAAACTAATATCCTTCGGGTTAACTATATCTTTATTATTCCCTAATGTCGCTTTGGCTAAAGGGGAGAAGGTCATTCCTAAACAACCAGTAAAACAAATGGAAGTTATGATAAAACAATTGCCAGCTACTTTACCAAGATTGAAAACCAATTCCTTTACTTTTTCATACCCAGATGCGGTAAGAGGTATATATGTAAATGCCCACTCAATTGGTGGGAGCAAGTGGAACCAATTAATCAATTTAGTAAAAAATACGGATTTAAATGCAATGGTAATTGATTATAAAGAAGACCATGGAAATTTGACCTTTATGCCGGAAGAAAGCTCTCCTTATCAGAAAATTGGGAGTGATTCTATAAAGAACATGAAAGCATTATTGGAGCAGCTTGAAAAAGAGAAAATTTATCCGATTGCACGCATTGTTGTTTTTAAAGATTCAGTGCTGGCAAAGGAAAAACCAGAATGGTCTTTTGTTCAAGGGGAAAAGGTTTGGACAAATGGAAGGGGAGAAGCTTTTGTGAACCCCTTTGAAAAAAAGGTCTGGGAATATAATGTCAATCTAGCATTGGAAGCGGCGAAAATGGGCTTCCAAGAGATACAGTTTGATTATGTTCGTTTTCCAGAAGGATTTGAAAATAAGGCAGATAAATTAACCTATACGAAGGGTGATTATGAGAAATTAAATGTAACAGAAGGGGAAAAAAGAGTAGAAGCTGTTACAGATTTTGTTGAATATGCGAAAGGAAAACTCGAACCATATGATGTAAAGGTTTCTGTTGATATATTTGGATACACAGCAACCTTAGATCAAGCACCAGGTATTGGGCAAAACTTTTCAAAAATAAGTAAACATGTTGATGTTATTTCATCGATGATTTATCCAAGCCATTGGTCTTCCTATTTTGGCATTGAAAAACCAGACCTCCATCCTTATGAACTTGTGAGCGAGTATATAAAAGTCGAAAAGCAAAAGTTAAATCAACTTGACAAACCGCCAATTTCAAGACCATGGCTCCAAGACTTCACAGCGACATGGCTTGGTAAAGATAATTATCAAGTATATGGACAAGAGGAGATTCAAAAGCAGATACAAGCCTTAAATGATCAAGGGGTTTCTGAGTTTTTATTATGGAATGCTGGAAATAATTATACAAAAAATGTTAACTATATACCGAATAACAAAGAAGAAAAAGGAGATTAATAAATGCATTGGTACGATAAACTTAATGAATATTTTCCTGTTGAAGAAATGAAATCGCAAGAACATATGGAAGCTTTGCTTAAGGATTTTCCAGAGTATTATCATAAGGATGAAGACAAATATCATGTGTTGATGTATGTGGAAGCGGAGGACTTTATTTTTATAGATTATTTATTTGTTTCTAATGAAGCCAGAGGGCAAGGTCTTGGACATCAATTAGTTGAGAAGCTAAAAAAGAAGGGGAAACCAATTATATTAGAAGTGGAACCTATAAATTATAAGGATAGTGATACAAAAAAGAGATTGAAATTTTATCAGCGTGAAGGATTTAAACATGCAAAAACGATTGGTTATAGACGGTTGTCATTAGCAACTAGAGAAGTAAATGCGATGGAAATTCTCTATTGGGCTCCAAATAATGAAGGAGAAGATGTCGTTTATCAGGCATTGGTAAAGACATATAATAAAATTCATACATATAAGGATGTCCATTTTTACGGGGAAGCTTATGAACCAGTTGAAAAAGTAGTGCAATTGAACGATGAGGAAGAACAAAAAAACATTTTTGACGAAATTTAATTAGCTTGCAAAGATAAAATCCCCTTGAGGAAGATAGGTTGAGGATGAACGATCTGTAAAGGTCGTATTTTCATTAAAACATTTTAATTGAGAATAGAAATAGGTTTAATGAAAAGAAATAAGGGGTATTAAAAAATAAGGTCATTTTTAAAACAAATATCCTAACAGATACCGTAAATTTTTGAAACTTTTTTTGTTTTCAAACGTCTATAATGATAAGCAACAAAATAAGAGAGGAATTCGTACAAGTATAACGAGTTTTTCTTACATAAAGGAGGAGAACACCAACAAACATTGCAAAGAATAGAAGCTTATAAACAGAAAAAAATCATACTTGTGGATAATTTTTTCAAAACATATACCATAAAGCAAATAATTAGTGTATAATAATTAATATAAATTACTTGATTGAATTAATTATAATTTAAGAATTTTCGAAAAAAGAATTCAAGTTATTTATAATTATAATGAATGTAGTTAATTACATGTCTAAATAAAGGGAGCGTGAATTTGTAAAATGGTAACATTATACACTTCACCAAGTTGTACATCCTGCAGAAAAGCAAAAGCATGGTTAGAGGAACATGAAATTGCTTATAAAGAAAGAAATATTTTCTCAGAGCCTCTTTCAATTGACGAGATAAAAGAAATTCTTCGCATGACAGAAGATGGAACCGATGAGATTATTTCAACAAGAAGCAAAACTTTTCAAAAACTAAATGTGAATTTAGAAACAATGCCGCTACAAGATTTATTTGGCATTATTCAAAATAATCCAGGGCTATTAAGACGCCCAATTATAATTGATGAAAAAAGGCTGCAGGTTGGGTATAACGAAGATGAAATTCGTCGATTCTTACCAAGAAAAGTTCGTACTTTCCAATTAAGAGAAGCTCAACGATTAGTTAACTAATTATAAGCAAGTATAAAAAGATCTGACTTTATAGGATGTGATTTTATCATCCTTTGGTCAGATTTTTATTTTTTATTTGGGAAATAGGCTCAATCCTATTAATAGGAAGAGAAGCGACGAACGAATGCTTTGTAAAAGTTTCAATGATTAGCTTAAACTGAAAATCAATATGTTTGGATAAAACGGATAGTTATTTGCTTTTTCTTTTTAGTTTGAAATAATTTCTATGAGGTAATACTACTAAATATAACGAAACAGGAATAAGGTATTAAAAAGAAATAAAACCTGAGGCTGAATGAAGCTGTGCTTATTTTAGAAAATTGAGAATTGTGAATGTTTTTTGAATGGGTATTTAATGGTTTTTTTCGATCCCAAGATATTTTAATTCCATTTATACAGCTTTTGTCATAAAATATAAGGTACAAGGTACAAGGTACAAGGTACAATACAAGGAAAATATAAATTTTTATTTCAGAACGATTTATTGTAAGGAATAAAACAAATCTGTATGGGGGTCTCTTGTCCCTTCCATCATAGTCTGAAGGGAGTGTTAGCGTATGGAAATTGAAAGAATTAATGATCATACAGTAAAGTTTTATATTTCGTATATTGATATAGAAGAACGTGGTTTTAAGCGTGAGGAGATTTGGTATAATCGGGAACGTAGTGAAGAACTATTTTGGGAAATGATGGATGAAGTGCATCAAGAAGAAGACTTCATGTTTGATGGACCATTATGGATTCAGGTTCAGGCATTAGAAAAAGGGTTGGAAATTCTCGTTACAAAAGCACAGCTTTCAAAAGATGGACAGAAGTTTGAAATTTCTATCCCTGAGGATAAGTTGAAGGATTTACCAGTAGATGAAAGATTTGAAGACTTGATGGATCAACACTTTACCATTAAAGATGGGGAAGAAGAATACGATGACAGTCTTGAATTTATACTAACATTTAAAGATTTTGAGGACATCATCTCCTTATCCAAACTACAGGGACTAGAAGGAATTGATACCAAACTTTATACCTATAATGATAAATACTACTTATTTGTACAGTTCCTTGACGAAGAAATACCAGAAGAGGAAGTAGAAAATGCATTAAGCATTTTATTAGAATATGCTCAAGAAGATTCCAAAATGACAATTCATGTTCTCCAAGAATACGGAAAAATAATTATTGAGAACGAAGTATTTATGGAGTTAAGAAAATACTTTCATTAAATAATAGGGATACAACAATAATATTTCGAAGTGAAGAAGAAACTCCACAATGTTCGGTTAGTGCCTTGCATTGTGGAGTTTTTTTGTATTTAGGCTAAAGAAACTCGGCGAAGGCATGTATAATTGTCATTCCTTTTGAATAGATATAGACACCTTTATTAAATAGAAAATTAGCCTTATTTTTTCGAGGGCACTGAAAAAGTCTAGTTCTCCAAATAAAATGAGGTTTTATTTATTTGAAAGCGAATAATAAGTTGGTTTGGAGAGGCGTCCGCTCGACTCCTACGGGAGATGCGAGAAAGTCCGAGACCCTGCAGGAGCGTGAGCTGTGAAGCGGCTCGGCGCTCGCCCCGGTGAGTCGTGCGGTAAGCCTCGGAAAACAAAAACCTACACTAAGTTAGAAAGGTTTGGTAACTACCGATTCACCAGGTAATTCACTTTTTCAGTGGCCTCATTTTTTCAAGGAGTTGTGGGTTCATTAGTGTTCTTTTCAAAAGAGCAATTTAGCAGCTTTTAAAGCGAGTATTAAATTGACATTGTGGGTAAATATAAGGGAATAATAATGAATAGAGCTAAGCTTAATGTAAGTAAATGGGAGAATGGCGGTGTTTGCTATGAATCATACTGCTAGGTTAGGATTATTTTTTGTTGTTGCAGCTCTTTTTGTTTATGTGTTTAATTTATTTTTTTCTATTCGGGGAGGAATTTACGGGCAGTTAAGTTTAGTAATAAGTTTATCAGTGATTTTTATTGGATTTGTTATATTTTTTGAAAATAGACACCCAACACAAACACTAACATGGTTAATTGTTTTAGGAAGTTTTCCGATTATTGGTTTTGTCTTTTATTTATTCTTTGGCAGGAACTATCAGAAGGAAAGAGTTTATCGAAAAAAATACTTTTTGGATAAAGAAGCATTTCTTAAGATTGAGCAAGATATTGGTTCTAAATCAGAAGAGAAAAGAAAGATTCTAGACGGACATCAACGCAATTTATTTCACCTAGCTGAGAAGCTTGGAAATAGTCCAATCTCCTTTGGTACCTCAACACAGGTGTTAACAGATGGTGAGGAAACATTTTCTACTATTTTAGATGAACTGAAGCGAGCGAAACACCATATTCACATGGAATATTATATAGTAAGAGATGATGCAATCGGTTCTCAGATTAAGGACATATTAGTTGAAAAAGCAATGGCTGGGGTACAAGTTAGATTTTTATATGATGCAGTTGGATCTTGGAAGCTTTCTAAAAGGTTTTGCCTAGAAATGAAAGAGGCTGGCATTGAAGTAATTGCATTTGGGCCTGTTAAAATGCCTTTTTTTAATAGCAAATTTAATTTTAGAAATCATCGTAAAATTATTATTGTGGATGGAAATGTGGGCTTTGTTGGTGGGCTGAATATTGGGGATGAGTATTTAGGGAGAAATCCTTCAATTGGATATTGGAGAGACACTCATTTACTTGTGAAAGGTAATGCAGTAAGATCTTTGCAATTAATTTTTCTCCAAGATTGGTTCTACATGACTAGTCATAGTTTTTTAACAGAGGAATACTTAACACCTGTTTCTGAGGAAAATTCACATGGTGGAGTACAATTAATAGCCGGTGGTCCTGACAATGAATGGAGTGTTATTAAAAGTATATTTTTCAGTATGATTACGACTGCGAAAGTATCGATTTGGATTGCCACTCCATATTTTATTCCAGATGAGGACATTTTTTCTGCAATTAAAATAGCATCTCTAAGTGGAGTGGATGTTCGCATACTTGTACCTAGTAAACCAGATAAACGAATCGTTTTCCATGCTTCTCGTTCCTATTTTCCAGAATTATTAGAGTCAGGCGTAAGGATTTTTGAATACAATCGAGGATTTATGCATAGCAAAATTATTATTGTGGATGGAGAAATTGCCTCCATTGGGACTTGTAATATGGATATGAGGAGCTTTCATTTAAATTTTGAAGTAAGTGCTTTTTTATATAAAACAAGGAGTATAGAAAAACTAGTAAAAGATTATAAGGAAGACATCAAACACTCACTTGAATTAGAAGTGGCGAGCTTTAATAAAAGGCATTATGGGTATAGGATGCTTGAATCCACTTCTAGATTATTGTCGCCATTGTTATAAAGCAAGCCTTGCAACAGGGAAAACTATCTTTCTTGGACAAAGATAGTTTTTTTTTGCATTTTTTACATGAAAATTAATATTCTTGAAGGATTCGGAAGGACAAAAAAGAATAAGTATAGGAAAGAAATCAAAGGGAGGGATTTGTATTTGTTTACTGCCATGACCGAAAAAGGAAGCATTATTAATTTATTTACTATGAGAGACAAGGAAGAACTAAAAGCATGGAAAAATATTCCGACATATTGTCCAGAATGTAAAGGACGTGTCATTTTGAAGATGGGGACAAAAAAGATTACTCATTTTGCCCATGAAAGGAAAGACTGCTGTTCAGGTAACGGAGAGGCTGAGTCTTCCTACCATTTGCAAGGGAAGCTTCAATTATATCAAAAATTACTTCAAGTAAATCTTCAGCCAGAATTGGAACCATATTATCCAGAAATAAAGCAACGGGGAGATATCAGCTTTATCTTGCATCATAAAAAGTATGTAATTGAATTTCAGTGTGCTGTCATTTCTCCTCAATTAGTAAAAAAGCGTACAGATGGCTATCGAAAAATAAATATTCAGCCCATATGGATTATTGGCTTTAATCAAATAAAAAAATGGAATCCAATCAAATTGAAACTTACTGCTTTTATTTTTCAATTTCTCACTTTCTATCAGAGCCAGTATCTTCTACCAATATATTGCCCATTTAATAAGGTCTTTTATTTGCTTCACAATCCCATTCCAATCTCCGTCTCTCAAACTTTTATCTCTACTTCTTCCTATCCCTTAGTGAAATTAGAGAAAAGTCTCCCGAAAATTCCAAGCATGAATATCCATTATTCCTATTGGCGTGAGCTACTAAACCGCCAAAAAACAAAAGATTTACATTATCCTACTAAGACGAATGATCATTTTTTAAAAGAACTCTATGCCGGTGAATTACATCCTCATTTTTTACCACCCTTTATCGGAATCCCTGTGAAAGAAGGTTTCCTCTTTGAAACACCACCACTATTCTGGCAAGCATATATTTTTCTCGATAGCTTTTGTCTTAATGATGAAAAGAAAATTTATCCACTTCAAAAAGTTTATGATTTTTTTCAAAAAAGAATAAAGGCAGGACATATTAAAATAAGAGAGTTTCCTTTTCTAGAAAACATAGAATGGAAAACCGTCGTTAAGCATTATTTACAAATGCTTGTGAGTATCCAAGTTTTGGAAGAAGTAAAACCCAATTTCTTTCGACTTCTTCATCAGAAAAAAATAAATAATTATGAGAGACAAACACAAGAAGAAGTACTGTTTTATCAGCGATTAAAAAATATGATGATAAGCAATAAATGATAATGAAAAAGGAGAAATTACATATGATAATAGTATTGGTCAAATGCTTATAATCGGAATTAAACCGGAATTTTGTTACAATAAAGAAGGAATTAGTTTATAAAAAGAGAACTATGTACTATGGTTTATTTTCGAATTACGAAGGATAAGAGTGGAGGATTTAGTATGTCAACAGAAACAAGTGTTAAGAAATTACCATTACGCAATGAAATTCCAGTTGAGGACACTTGGAAATTAGAGGATATTTTTGCGACTGATGAAGAATGGGATAAAGAATTTGAAGAAGTAAAGAATTTATCACAAAAGGCAACAGAATATCAAGGCAAGCTGGCAGATAGCGCAGATGTTCTTTATGAAGCTTTGCAGTATCAAGACGAGCTTTTATCAAGGCTCGGAAAATTATATACATATGCACATATGCGGTATGACCAAGATACAACGAACAGTTACTATCAAGGGGTAGATGGCCGTATTAAAAGCTTATATGCCCAAGCTGCAAGTGCTCTTGCATATATGGTTCCAGAATTATTGTCTATTGATGAAAAAGTAATCAATGCTTTTTTAGAAGAAAAAGCAGAATTACAGCTATATAAAAAGGCGTTAGAAGAAGTTAACTTGCAACGTCCACATGTATTAAGTGCAGAACAGGAAGCATTGTTAGCACAAGCATCAGAAGTATTGGATTCTTCAAGCAATACATTTGGAATGCTTAATAACGCTGATTTAGAATTCCCAACCATTAAAGATGAGAATGGAGAAGAAGTAGAGGTTACTCATGGCCGTTATTCACGTTTTTTAGAGAGCGCAGATGAGCGAGTACGTCATGATGCTTTTATGGCCGTTTATGACACCTATGGAAAATTTAAAAATACGTTTGCTTCCACTTTAAGTGGAGAAGTAAAAAATCATACATTCAATGCAAAGATAAGAAATTATAGCTCACCAAGGCATGCTGCACTGGCTGCGAATAATATTCCTGAACAAGTGTATGAAAATTTAGTCGAAACGATAAATAAAAATTTACCATTATTGCATCGCTATGTGAAGCTTCGCAAAAAGGTTCTTGGAGTAGAAAAGCTTCATATGTATGATCTTTATACACCGTTAGTAAAGGATGTAAAGATGGAAATACCTTATGATGAAGCGAAGGAATTAGTAGTGAAAGGTTTGGCACCTCTAGGAGAAGAATATGCTTCAATCTTAAAAGAAGGCTTTGAAAATCGCTGGGTGGATGTCCATGAGAATAAAGGGAAGAGAAGTGGGGCCTATTCTTCAGGCGCATACGGAACAAATCCATATATTTTAATGAACTGGCAGGATAATGTGAATAATTTATTTACATTAGCTCATGAATTTGGCCATTCTGTGCATAGCTACTATACAAGAAAATCACAACCATATCCATATGGGAACTATTCCATCTTTGTCGCTGAAGTTGCTTCTACTTGTAATGAATCCTTGTTAAATGATTATTTGCTTAAAACGATTACGGATAAGCAAAAACGTTTATACTTGCTTAATTATTTCCTAGAAGGATTCAGAGGTACAGTATTCCGTCAAACGATGTTTGCTGAATTTGAACAACTAATTCATGAAAAGGCAAGTAATAATGAGCCATTAACTGCTGATTTATTGACAAAAGAGTACTACGCATTAAATCAGAAGTATTTTGGTGAAGAAGACATCGTAATTGATGAGGAAATTGGATTAGAATGGTCAAGAATACCGCATTTCTATTATAATTTCTATGTGTATCAATATGCGACTGGCTATAGTGCTGCAACGGCCTTAAGTAAACAAATTTTGGAGGAAGGAAAGCCTGCTGTTGAGCGATATATCGATTTTCTCAAGGCTGGAAGCTCCGATTATCCCATTGAGGTTCTTAAAAAAGCTGGGGTAGATATGACAAGCAAAACACCAATTGAAGAGGCTTGTAAGGTATTTGAAGAAAAATTAAATGAAATGGAAAGCTTATTGAATGAACTATAATAGTCTGTAGGATGGAAAAACGGGTAGGAGAGACAGCTCTTTTACTCGTTTTTTTGTTTATTTATTTTGTTTTCTAGAAAATCATTGATTAATAGATAAAAAATTACTTAGAACAAAGGGATAGGGCATGTGAATTTTAGGACTATCTATGTTTCAAAAGGTTTAGTTTAATATTTAATGTAATAAAATTGGCAGACCGTGATATTCTATAAAGTCATCAAAAAGCTAAGGAATAGTTGACTAAAGCAAAATCTGATTATACTTCTATTAGGAAGGAATGGATTTTAGGATATAAGGGTTTCTATGATATGAAATACTCCATAGTATTAGGAGGAGGTTTTGTTTAATTGCAGTTGGGGAAGAGAAATCTCTAAGAAGGGATGTTTGAGAATCGGGGGATTTATTTCTAAAAAAATTAATAGTAAGGGAGTCTTTTTATGAAGCCATATGTAAAGTTTTTTGGAATGGTTTTAACCTCAACAATTGTCATGTTTCTATTTAAATACTTGAGTACTTATAAAATGGACCATATTTTTTTTAGTGAAACAAGAGCGTATATGGCTTTGTTGATGGGAGCGACAATGGCGCTGATTATGCTAGTATTTATGGTTAAAATGTTAAAAAATCGGAAAGTAAATATAATGATTGCGATTGGAAGTGTAGTTGTCTTTTTTCTTTCCCTATACTTGTTGAGGAGCCAAACACTTGTTGACGATGTGGATTATATGGAAGCAATGATTCCCCATCATTCCATTGCCATTTTAACGAGTGAGCGTGCTCAAATAACTGATCCAAGAGTCCGAAGTCTCGCTGATGAAATTATAAGTACGCAAATAGAAGAAATTAATGAAATGAAAAAATTAATAAAAGATTTAAAAGATGAATAATAAATTAAGAAGTATAGATTCCTGTAAATAGAGTTATTAAGCTAAGATATTGTAGGAGATGCTGGCGCATAAAATAATCTAGCCCCTATTTGTCTAATGGATTTTGCATTTCTATACTTTTTCAGTAAATTTGGAGGAGTTGTATTCTCAGAAAGAGCGGACGGGAAATGACGATAATCTTTACAAAAACGTCTTTAATTTTGACGCTTTTGTGAACAAAGTATCGAGTGTATTGCGAAAATTGATTGACCTATGATAGTATATAGTTGTGAAGTTAATCACATACAAACTTATACCCCTTTGTTTGACCGTGAAAAATTTCTCCCATCCCCTTTGTTCGTAAAAAAATAAAAAAGGCCTTGCCTTGAGACAGCAAGTCCTTTTTTATTTTTTTAGGATTCCTTTTTATCTTTCCTATTTTGAAGCAAAATAAAAAAATAGACATGGCATCTGTTGTAGATATGCCATATCCCTTATTTACTAACCGATATATTTCCAAAACACCCCGTATTTAGCAGGTATTTGTTCTACTAGTTGTTGTAATTGCAATTTCTTCATTTCTTTTTCCACTTCTTGTATCGATTTATTATAAACAACAGATAATTCCTTGGACGCAACAAGTTTAAAACACTCTAAAAAGTTTTCGAGTGGTGGTGGCGCTGCTTTTTCTGGTTGAATTTGCAGCATTTCTTCGATGATTTGAACATATATCTCATAAGGATAATAACCTGTGACTTTAATTCCTTCTTCTTCAATATTTTCATTAAAGAAGACTAATGTCGGAATTTCATTTACTTCCATTTCTCTTGTGATTTTTAAATCACATTGAAATGCCTTCGCTGCACTATGTGAATGGATATCAGCTACAAACTCAATTACATCTATTCCCACGCTCTTGGCACAAGATTTAAGTACATCAAATGTGGCAATATTTTTTTTCTCCAAAAATAAAAGCTCTTGTAATTTTCGTAAGAATTTCATTCCCGATTTCCGGCCTTGCAATTCTGCCGCCTTTAGCGCAATGGAAGGTAAATGTGGCGAAATAATAGGATTATCAAACCATAAGGAACCATCACATGACATTCCAGAACGACTAGCTGTTTTTTCCCAAAATTCAGCAATGTTTGCATGCTTGCTTTTCTTACTACAATTTAAAGAAGATAATCTACCACTTAATACATGTTTAAGGGAGAAATATCGTCCATACTCAATTTGTAGTTTTTTCATAATAGGTTCAAGTGCCCAGCATTCAGGACAGAGTGGATCGATAAACATATAGATTTCAAGTGGTTTACTTTCTTGGCAATTATCATCAGCTGTTTTCGGCTTGGATATAGAGAAGTCTTTTTCCATCACGTGTTATCACCTTTTTTAGTTTCGATTTCCTCCGAATTGATCATATGTTTTGCTGTCAGCACGAGTCTTGAAAAAATCCCATCACGCAGTTCGCTATCTAGTTCTACTTCTTCCATGGCCTGATCCATGCAAGCTAACCATGCTTGTGCTCTCTTTTCTGTTATGGGAAAAGGTAGATGTCTCGCTCTAAGCATAGGATGACCATGTTCATTTGAATAAAGGGAAGGACCACCTAAAAATTGTGTAAGAAATTGTTTTTGTTTACGAGCTGTTTCTGTTAAATCCTTTGGGAAGATAGGAGCTAGGTCAGGATGTTGACCAACATGATTGTAGAATATATCTACAAGTTTATTTAATGTGGCTTCACCGATTTGATCATAAGGTGTCGACATTTTCTCGACCATATTTAAAACTCCTTTTTCGTTCTTTTATAACATTACTTTATTATATTGTAACAATCCACATTTCATTGTACAAATAAATAGCTTGTAAATAGATCGAGATAGAAATTATGCCATATATTGCTGTGTGACTTTGTTTACGTAATTCTGGGTTTCTTTGAACGGTGGAATACCACCATACTTATCAACATTAGCAGGCCCTGCATTATATGCAGCTAAAGCAAGTTCAACATCTCCGTTATATTTGTCTAACATTTGCTTTAAATACTTACTTCCGCCCATGATATTATCTATTGGGTTAAATACATTTTGTACACCTAATGATTTTGCAGTACTAGGCATTAGTTGCATTAATCCAGATGCTCCTGCATAGCTCGTAGCGTTTGGATTGAAGTTAGATTCCACTTTAATAACGGAGCTTATTAATTTTTCAGGTAGATTATATTTATCCGCAGCTACTTTAATCATTTCATCGTAATCTGTGGCAGATGACGATGAAGAAGAAAGCTTTGTTAAGTTCATTGGTAGAAGGGATACATTACTAGTCACTCCTACAGGAAGGGAAGAAGTTCCTAGAGTATTGTTTTCAATAGAATTTGTTAAAGTTGATTCGGATGACAACATACTACTCAGAAAGTCTTGGAAAAGGGTGGATGCACTACTATTTGTAGTGTTCATAGAATTTAAACCTTGTAAAGCTTGGAGTTCAAGCATTACTTTAAATTGATCAATTTTCATTGCTTTCCTCCGTTGTTAAAATAAGGACTTTTATACAGTCATGCAAAATTTCGTTTAACAAAATGAAGATGGTTGGGATATAAGTATTGCCGTTAACGATAAGCACGACCATTTTCTGTTTTAGTCTAAAAAAATGTTTTCGTGAAGTCTGCTGTTATTACACGCAGCCTGAATACACTTCGCTCTCCATGGGGAAGGCGCCGAGCCACTTCCATAGGAGTCTACGTGTATTCAGGCTGTTCCATTCCATTTTGCCAACTAATTATAAGCAAAATTTTCAAGATACAATCTTAAAAAACGCAATGGAACCATATATGAAGGTCCATTAAATGGTGTATTAATAAACTAAAAATTATTTTTGTTTGTATTTTTCTTCATAAAATCTGCGTACTTTATTTTTCGTTTTTCTAACGGGAATGTTTAAGCTGGATAATAGTTCTGTGAAATATATTTCTCCTTCTTCCCGATTACTTACTTCATATTCTAACTCATAATCTTCTTTTTTTAAATAAAAACTATGATCTAAAACTAGTAAACCATTTCCAATTGTTTTTTCTGCTCTAATAGTTCGGAGGCTTCCAAAATATAAAATGGAAGCAGGCTCGATGTTCATTTCTACCAATAGATTAGAAATTTTCTCATCGTTTATTTTCCCAGTTGCAAAAATTGCTTCGCTTTCTTCTTTGGAAAGAACTTTATTTGTTTCAAGAAGTCCATCTGGATGAGGCTGTTTTAATGTTAATTCATACCCGTCATTCTTTTTGCGAATTCTTAATGCAGAATGGTTAGCCTTTAAAGCAAAATCGCTAGTATCAAAATAATGATTTTCTTGCTCAAATAAATCGCCTTCTTGAATGTGAAAATGAGTAAGAAGCAATTCATACTCTTTCTTGGTTAACATGTTTTTAAATTCAATTTCAATGTTTTGAGTTTGCGACATAAATAAATCCTTTCTAATGTAATCTTGTCTACTATTATAAGGTGAGATTAGAAAACAAGCTATTGTCAACTTCCATTTTGTTTCCGTTCCATTTTTTTATTCCTTTTGTGTTAAATAAATAGCTACCTAGGCAGTTGCGCTTTTCTATTTGTCTAGCTCCAGGCACCCAGGGGCAGATGGGCTTCGCGTCCGTTCCCTACGATAAGTCAACATCGGCTCACTGTCGCTCACCGTGTTTCCTTTATCTCAGGAAAGGTCGCTCCATCCCACACGCCCCTAAACGGGTACCTTGCGCTTTTCTATTTGTCTAGCTCCAGGCACCCAGGGGCAGATGGGCTTCGCGCCCGTTCCCTACGATAAGTCAACATCGGCTCACTGTCGCTCACCGTGTTTCCTTTATCTCTCCATCCCACACGCCCCTAAACGGGAACCTTGCGCTTTTCTATTTGTCTAGCTCCAGGCACCCAGGGGCAGATGGGCTTCGCGTCCGTTCCCTACGATAAGTCAACATCGGCTCACTATCGTTCACCGTGTTTCCTTTATCTCAGGAAAGGTCGCTCCATCCCACACGCCCCTAAACGGGAACCCTGCGCTTTTCTATGATATTTCTTTTGGTTGTGGTAAAATAATGCATAGTTGGAGGGTGAATGATGAAACAAAAATGGAAGATTACAGAGAGTATTGTAAGAGAAAATGAACTGGTATTTCAATTGCAGGAGGATGCGAATTTAGAGAACACAAAGGCAAGTGGTCAAATGCTGGTTGACTCTGATTCTCTTGCGTTTATATATTTACTTGAAAAAGAAAATGAATATGTTTATCTAGAAATTCCAGAAATGGTGTGGAAGGATTGTAAAGTGGCATTAGAAGCAAATAATGCATTCTTTATTAAGGCTTTAAATGGGGAATTATTGCTTGAGAATTTTAAAGAGGAATTGGAATATTTAATTGAAAATATTCGAGGAAATGGAAATTATGGAGAGGATATGGAAAAAGCGGTTTCATCCGTTTTTCTATAAAATTTGTTGATTAGTTTTGGCAGGTACAACGGCACAGTGAATGGGATAAATTAGGTGCTAGTCTTCCTGTATAGAGAACAAGAATAAATTAACAGATTTTCTATAAGTGAAATACCTCGTCTCAAAAAGAAACCTTGGAAATGAGGTGTTATATATGAAACAGTGGGATCAATTTTTGGCTCCCTACAAACAGGCAGTGGATGAATTAAAGGTTAAACTAAAAGGAATGCGACGACAATTTGATCATGAAGAGGAGCATTCTCCAATCGAATTTGTAACAGGGCGCGTAAAGCCGATTGCAAGTATATTAGATAAGGCGAATGAAAAAGGAATTCCTTTAGACAAATTAGAAACGGAAATGCAAGATATTGCAGGACTTCGTATGATGTGTCCATTTGTTGACGATATTATAAGAGTAGTTGAACTATTAAGACAAAGAAATGATTTTGAAATTGTAGAAGAAAGAGATTACATATTACATAGTAAAGAAAGCGGCTATCGTTCCTATCATGTGGTAATTGTCTATCCAGTACAAACCATTACTGGGGAAAAGAAGCTCCTAGTTGAGATCCAAATTCGTACCCTTGCGATGAACTTTTGGGCGACGATTGAACATTCACTGAATTATAAGTATAAGGGCCAATTTCCCGAAGATATTAAAATGAGGTTGCAGGGAGCTGCTGAAGCAGCCTTTCGTTTAGATAAAGAAATGTCCTTAATCCGTGGAGAAATTCAAGAAGCACAAGCTTTCTTTAATCGAAAAAAAGAAAATGACAAGAATAGTTAGTATTTTTTTCCTAAGTTAAAAATATATATTCTGCATTTCTAAACTGAGAAGAGGAGCTACTAAACAATGAAATTTGCCGTAACCTCAAAGGGTGATTCAAAATCCGAAAACTTAGTGCAAATAATCAAACAATACTTACTTGATTTTGAACTTCAATATGATGAAGAAGAGCCAGATATTGTTATCTCTGTAGGGGGAGATGGAACACTTCTATATGCATTTCATCGCTACAGCAATCGTTTAGACAAAACAGCATTTGTTGGTATGCATACAGGTCATTTAGGATTCTATGCAGATTGGACTCCAGCTGAATTGGAAAAACTAGTGATTGCGATAGCGAAAACGCCTTATAACATCATTGAATATCCAATATTGGAAGTGGTTGTACGATATCAGAACGAAGAGAAGGAAACGAGATACTTAGCATTAAATGAATCAACGGTGAAAAGTATAGAAGGAACCTTTGTCATGGATGTGGAAATGAGCGGCAAGCATTTCGAGCGGTTTAGAGGAGATGGTCTTTGTGTCTCAACACCTTCTGGAAGTACTGCCTATAACAAAGCATTAGGTGGGGCAATTGTACATCCTTCCATTGAAGCCATTCAGCTGGCAGAAATGGCGTCCATTAATAATCGTGTTTTTAGAACGGTTGGCTCCCCATTGATTTTACCAAAACATCATACATGTGTTTTAAAGCCAGTTAATGAACCGAATTTTCAAATTTCGATTGATCATTTGAATCTATTACATAAAAAAGTACATTCGATTCAATATCGTGTAGCAGAAGAAAAAGTACGGTTTGCAAGATTTCGTTCGTTCCCATTTTGGAAACGAGTACATGATTCTTTCATTTCTGAATAAGAAATAGACAGGAGCGATAGTTTGAGCTTTTTGTTAGAGTGGGTTATACAGCATGAAGCAGGCATTACCATTAAAGAATTTTTGAAAACACAATGTATCTCAAAGGCAGCTTTAACAGATATAAAGTTTAAAGGTGGAAAAATCCTGGTAAACGATCAAGAAGAAAACGTTCGCTATTTTTTAAAAAGGGATGATCATTTAGTTGTTCTCTTTCCGCCTGAGTTGCCTAGTAGTGGATTAACACCAGAATCCATTCCTTTAAACATAATCTTTGAGGATGAGTATATTCTTATCGTGCAAAAAAATGCTAGGATGAATACGATCCCTTCAAGAGAGCATCCTACAGGCAGTTTGGCAAATGCCTTAGTTGATTACTATAAAAAGCAGGGCATTGAAGCAACAACTCATATTGTTACACGCTTAGATCGAGATACATCAGGATTAGTACTTATTGCGAAGCATCGCCATATTCATCATTTACTGAGTGAGCAACAAAAAACTGGAGATGTAAAAAGAAAATATATCGCTATTGCAGAAGGGGAAATTTCTCCCTTACGTGATATAATTAATGAGCCAATTGGCAGGTGCCAAGACAGTATAATTAAAAGAGAAGTTCGAGAAGATGGGCAAACAGCCATTACCCATTATCAAGTCTTATCACAGGATGTAGATTATTCTATAGTAGAATTAACACTTGAGACAGGAAGAACTCATCAAATACGAGTACATCTTTCTTATAAAGGACACCCACTTCATGGGGATGACTTATATGGTGGGAAAAGAATCGATATTGATCGGCAAGCATTACATTGTTTTTTTATTAAATTTACACATCCAGTTTCAAAACAAACAATGACTTTTACAATTGATCTCCCGGACGATATGAAAAGGTTGAAGCAAAAAATGACAAAGAGTTAAGGATCGAAGACAGATCTCTAACTCTTTATTAATTCACTCACCTATCCTTGTTTCCTACTACCTCTTCATCAAAAGTACGGAATTTCTCTGCAAAAAAAGGCATACTGGATGGGACAGATTCGCTAGTTAGTTCTGGATATTTTAGTGCTGTTAATTTTCCTCCAAATACTGCGCCTGTATCAATGTTATAGGTACGATGGATTTCTCTTACATTGCTTACTGGTGTATGACCATAAACAATGATGGATTTTCCTTTATAATATTTAGCCCAATCTCTTCTTACAGGTGAACCGTCTCCATGTACCTCGCCTGTGATATCCCCATACAGTACGAATGTTTTTACTTTATTATGATATTGGCCAATGTAATCCTCCCGAATGCCAGCATGAGCAATAACAAGCTTTTGATTGTCAAGCACATGATATAATGGTGCATTCTCATATAATTCATTAAACATTTTTCTTATTCTTTCCTGTTCTCTTTTATTTAATTGCTTCCATTCTTCTACGGTTGTTTCTAGACCATGGGCAATTTTCACATTTCGTCCTAAGAAAAAACGATACAATTTATCGCAATGGTTTCCAGGTACGTAATAAGCCAAATCCTTTTTGAGTAATAAATAAACAGTTTCTATTACAGCTAAGGAAGCAGGGCCGCGATCTGTTAAATCTCCAACAAACGCTAGTTTTCTCCCTGCTGGATGCTGTGGATAATTCTGATCCCATCTATAACCTAATTTCTCTGTTAAAAGTTTAAACTCCTCATAGCACCCATGAATATCTCCAATGATATCAAGCTTCATAAAATCCCTCTCTCCTTTATTCTCTTTTTTACTATACCCAATTGCTTTAGAGAGCATTTTGTTAATTGTTTCTGCTTTTGGGGAAAGATAAAAAAATAAAAGTGTCATGTCTAAATAAAAGACAAATCGTTAATCTTTTGTTACTATAAAAATCATATTGAAATTTTGAGGGCACTGAAAAAGTCTAGTTCTCCAAATTAAATGAGGTTTTATTTATTTGAAAGCAAATAATAAGTTGGTTTGGAGAGGTGTCCGCTCGACTCCTACGGGAGATGCGAGAAAGTCCGAGACCCTGCAGGAGCGTGAGCTGTGAAGCGGCTCGGCGCTCGCCCCGTGGAAAGCGAGCGGTAAGCCTCGGAAAACAAAAGCCTACACTAAGTTAGAATGGTTTGGTAACTACCGATTTACCAGGTAATTCACTTTTTCAGTGGCCACAAATTTTTAGGCTGATTTTTAAAGGCAGTTTTCTAAAAGATTGTTGTTTTTTCAATAGGAAAAAAGAATAAGTTGGAAAAATAGAGTAGCCGTAATATACGTAGACTCCAGTGGGATTATCGAGAGAGACGCTATTAAGATTCTGCATGAGCATAACGAGGGCACTGAAAAAGTATAGTTTCTCCAAATTAATTAAGGGTTTATTTATTTGAAAGCGAATATTAAGTTGGTTTGGAGAGGCGACAGCTCGACTCCTATGGGAGCTACGAGAAAGTCCGAGACCCTGCAGCAGGAACGTAGTAACGAAGCGGCTCGGCGCTCGCCCCATGGAAAGCAAGCTGTCGCCTCGGAAAACAAATGAAATACCCAAATTTAAAAGTCGGCCACCAACAATTATGATTAAATTGCAGTTACAAACTTAAACAGCCTTTTTAAAAGCTTATTGCTTTGACAAAGAAAAATAGCCAATTTTAAAAGAGAGGAGGAAGACAAGTGTCAGAGAAAAATTTAACGAATGAAGCACAGCGTAATGTAATTCTCCATTCTTTACAAAATGAAAACTTACAGGAATTTCGTAAAAATTTCCTTGAATTACATCCTTATGACCAAGCTTCATTTTTTAAGGAAATGGAGATAGAAGAGAGAACCAAAGTTTTTGAATACTTAGCTCCAAGTGAAATCGCAGAAATGTTTGAGAACTTAGAAATGGATGATTGGGAATATCAAGAGATTTTTGCTAAACTTATCCCTGATTATGTAGCAGACACTTTAGCAAATATGTCTGTAGATGATGCTGTAGATATATTAAATGTATTAGAAAAAGAGCAAGTAGAAAGCTATTTGGCAATAATGGGGCAACCAACTGCAACGAGCATTAAAGCACTTATGCATTATGAAGAGTCGACTGCTGGAAGTATTATGACAGTAGACTATATAAGTTTATCTGCAGAACAAACGGTAGAGACTGCTATGAATATTTTAAAAAGAGAGGCACCCAATGCAGAAACTATTTATTATATTTATGTAGTTAATGACCAAAAACAATTAGTTGGCGTGGTTTCTTTACGAAGTTTAATTGTTAGTGGGAATCAAACGCTTATCAAAGATATTATGAATGACAGAATCTATTCTGTCTCTGTAAGTGAGGATCAGGAAGAAGTAGCTAGAAAAATGCAAGACTATGACTTTTTAGCCTTACCTGTTATTGATTTTCAAAAAAGATTGCTTGGGATTATTACAATTGATGATATTGTCGATGTTATGCAAGAGGAAGCTTCAGAGGATTATTCAAAATTTGCTGCGGTTTCCAATATGGATTTTGTTGACCAGCATCCTTTCTCTGCAGCAAAAAAAAGGCTCCCATGGCTAATTATTTTATTATTTCTTGGCATGTTTACTGCAAGCCTTATTGGTCGATTTGAAGAAACACTCAATCAAGTAGCAATCCTTGCTGTATTTATTCCACTGATTGCTGGAATGGCTGGGAATACAGGAACGCAAGCTTTGGCAGTTGCTGTACGTGGGATAGCCACAGGAGATATTGGCAAGGAAAATAGCTGGAAGCTAATTGTAAGAGAAGCAGGGACTGGGCTCATTACTGGAACGATATGTGGCATACTGGTTACGATTGTGGTGTATGTATGGAAGGGTGATTTATTTCTCGGAATTCTAGTTGGAGTTTCAATCCTTGGAACACTGATAGTAGCAACGATTGCTGGTGCAATCATCCCTCTTATTATGCACAAATTTAATATAGACCCAGCTGTGGCCTCAGGTCCATTTATTACAACAATTAATGACATTATTAGTATTTTGATTTATTTTGGTATGGCAACTATGTTTATGAGTTATTTAACGAATTAGAGGAAAAAAGGAGGGATAGCGATGGAACATGGTGCTTCTTTCGCATCACTAGTTATCGTAGTTACGGTGGCTCTATTAACACCAATTATTTTGCAACGACTAAAATTGAATATTATTCCCGTAGTTGTGGCAGAAATTCTGATGGGTTTAATTATCGGGAAAAGTGGGTTTAACCTTGTAGAGCAAGATATGTGGCTAGAAACTCTATCGACTTTAGGGTTTATCTTTTTAATGTTTTTAAGTGGTTTAGAGATAGATTTTTCTGCTTTTTCAAGTAGAAAAAAAAGAGAGACATTGCCTAATGGGAAATTAGAGCCTAAATCATTTCAGACGGCAATGATTATTTTTGTGGCAATTCTCCTTCTATCAATCGGATTAAGTTTCTTATTTGTACTAGCTGGATTTGTTGATAGTGCATTCTTAATGACCATTATTATCGCAACTATTTCTTTAGGAGTAGTAGTTCCAACTTTAAAAGAAGCAAACATCATGAAGTCCGTTATTGGGCAAATTATTTTGCTTGTAGCAGTAATTGCTGATTTAGTCACAATGATTTTACTTGCTGTATTTGCTTCTATTCATGAAACAGGAGGGAATACTTGGCTATTATTAATTCTTTTTATAGCAGGTTTAATTCTTTACTTTGTTGGTAGAAAAATAAAAAATAATAAATTTATGGACACTCTTTCTAGAGGAACAGTACAAATAGGCACAAGAGCAGTATTTGCACTAATCATTTTTCTTGTCGCTTTATCAGAATCTGTTGGAGCAGAACATATTTTAGGTGCTTTCTTAGCAGGAGTACTTGTGTCCCTATTATCACCAAATGAAGAATTGGTTCACCAGTTAGATTCATTTGGTTATGGATTTTTAATACCTATTTTCTTTGTGATGATTGGTGTTGAAATGGATATCTGGTCGTTATTTACAGATCCTAAACTATTATTATTTATTCCTTTACTATTAATGGCTTTATTAGTAAGTAAGCTGTTACCAGTCTACTATTTAAAAAAATGGTATGATACAAAAACGATTGTGGCTTCTGGATTTTTATTAACATCTACTTTGTCCCTCGTTATAGCTGCATCTACAATTGGAGAACGTTTAAATATAATAACACCTCAAATGAGTGGAATCTTTATTTTGGTTGCCATTATATCTTGCATTATTTCGCCGATTTTGTTCAAGAAAATGTTCCCAAAAGATGTAGCACAAGAAAAAGTGATAAATGTTTCTATTATTGGAGTAAATCAAGTTACTATGCAAGTTTACCAAGAATTGAAATCATCTCTTTATAATGTAACTTTCTATCATAAAAAACAAGAAAAGCAAGATTTTCAAATTGCAGACTCTTTATTTGAAATCATTGAGTTGAACAATTATTCAGAGGAGATTCTACGACAAACAGATATTTGCTCAGCAGATATAGTTGTGATTTCGACAGGAGATTCCTTCTTAAATGCTGAAATGAGTCTCTTGATTAAAAGAGCAGGGGTAGATCGAGTGATTTGTCGTGTGGAAAATATGGAGATGGAGGAGGAATTACGCAGAGAAGATATAGAAGTATTTTCTATGTTGACATCTACGAAAGCATTATTAACTGCATTAATTCAGTCTCCAAATATATTTGCACTACTTGGAAATACAGAGACATCCCTACATGAAATAATATTAAGAAACAAAGAATTTGAAGGAATGTCTTTGAGATCATTCCCGTTTACTGGAGATGTCATTTTCGTCCGAATCTTTAGAGGATCTGATTTTGTCATCCCTCATGGAGATACAGAGTTACAACTTAATGACCATCTACTTGTAACTGGATCACATGAATATGTAACAGAATTAAAGAGACAGTTGGAATTTAAATTTTAATTAAGTATCGTTAGGTTATTATAGGCGGGTAAATTATTTAATAATTTTTGCAGTATGAGAAAGGCTTGAAAGGTAAAGGAAAGACGACGGTGTCAGTGCCCATTTCAGCAAAAAGAAGGACAAAAGGGTAACAGAGAAAGCGCCTCTAAGCCCTTTTTAGTAAAAAGAAGGACAAAAGGGTAACAGAGAAAGCGCCTCTAAGCCCTTTTTAGCAAAAAGAAGGACAAAAGGGTAACAGAGAAAGCGCCTCTAAGCCCTTTTTAGCAAAAAGAAGGACAAAAGGGTAACAGAGAATACGTCTCTAAGCCCTTTTTAGTAAAAAGAAGGACGAAAGGGTAACAGAGAAAGCGCCTCTAAGCCCTTTTTAGCAAAAAGAAGGACAAAAGGGTAACAGAGAATACGTCTCTAAGCCCTTTTTAGTAAAAAGAAGGACGAAAGGGTAACAGAGAAAGCGCCTCTAAGCCCTTTTTAGTAAAAAGAAGGACAAAAGGGTAACAGAGAAAGCGTCTCTAAGCCCTTTTCAGCAAAAAGAAGTACAAAAGGGTAACAGAGAAAGCGCTTCTAAGCCCTTTTTAACAAAAATGCTAAGCTAAAATCCCAAAAAAGCAACAGATAATAACGACGATACGGTAAGCTAATGACAAAAATGACGAAAGTGCCTATTGTATGAGTGCTTTCTTTTTTTATTTTTTTGTAGTAAAATTAGTACTAGGTACTAATAACTTGTAATAGTATATAGGAGGAATAAGAATGACTTTTTCATTAAAGGGCAAAACCTATGTTGTCATGGGTGTTGCAAATAAAAGAAGTATTGCGTGGGGAATTGCAACTTCCTTGCATAAAGCTGGTGCTCGATTAATTTTCACTTATGCAGGGGAAAGATTAGAAAAAAGCGTTCGTGACCTTGTTGCTACTCTAGATTCATCAGATAGTATTGTATTACCTTGTGATGTTACTAATGATCAAGAAATTGCCACTTGCTTTGAAGCAATAAAAAAAGAAGTTGGGACAATTCATGGGATTGCTCACTGCATCGCTTTTGCTCATAAAGAAGAATTACAAGGCGACTATATGAATACAACAAGAGACGGTTTTTTACTTGCGCATAATATTAGTTCCTATTCATTAACCGCGGTTGCTAAAGAAGCAAAAGGCTTAATGACAGAAGGCGGAAGTATTGTTACATTAACTTATTTAGGCGGAGAGCGTGCAATTAGAAATTATAATGTAATGGGTGTTGCAAAAGCTTCCTTGGATGCAAGTGTTCGTTATTTAGCTGCTGATTTAGGAAAAGAAGGTATTCGTGTAAACTCTATTTCCGCAGGGCCAATTCGCACATTATCTGCAAAAGGAATTAGTGATTTCAATTCCATTTTAAAAGAAATCGAGGAGCGTTCTCCACTTAGAAGAACAACAACTCCAGAAGAAGTAGGGGATACAGCATTGTTCTTGTTTAGTGATCTAGCAAGAGGAATAACTGGAGAGAATATTCATGTAGATTCAGGTTTCCACATTGTTGGTTAATTCAATTAAAGAGGCTGGGACATAAACATTTCAGCTAACAATAAATACGAACGATTATGCGGTAAGTTTACATAATCGTTCGTATTTATATTTTAGAAAAAGGTTTAAAAATGAAGTGAAATGGAGCGGAGGACGGTCGACTCCTGCGGGAAATAGAGGAAAGGCTGAGACCCCGCAGCGCAACGAGGAGGCTTAGCTTCCTCCCCGCGGAAAGCGACCATCTGTAGCGCAATGGAACGACTATATTTAAAAGCATAGATAACCATCTTGAGAAAGTAGCTTTATTTAAGAGCTAAATTAGAGATTGTTCGTCTTTAAAGATTAGTTATTTAGTTTTGTCCCAGCCTTTTATTTTTTGACCAAACCACTTCGTCTTTCCACATACACTTCTTTTCATTTTTTGATAATTAAAGTTACGTATTAGGCAAATCATGCATACATTAGGATGAATCCTATAAAAAATATGGTTTATGTTTTAGGAGGTGAAAATAGTGTACAGTGAGAATAGTAAGCCTTATCTTTCTCAGTCTGGTACCAAAAAGATGGAAGGCAATATGCAAGTAAGCTATTCTGCAAAAATTGCTAAACAGAAGCAATACAAAGAACTGATGGAGAAAAAGCAAAAAGAAGAAATGCTCCAAGAGATCAAAGAAACAAAAGAGCTATCAAAAGAAGGAGCGGAAAAGCAAGCCTCCACAATGAATACCCAGGAACAAATGCAAAATTATCAGGAGCAGCAAGTGGAAAAATCTCCAAGAAAACCTGCCTTTAAACGGTTAAAAAGCTTTAAAGAGATGGAGATAGTCGAGAAATTAGAGTACTTACTTAATTTTCCTAAGCAGTTGCCACCAGTCCCGTGTATTGTTATAACGGCTAATGAGAATATTCGTGGATTTATAGTTGGTTTAACAGACGGAAATGTTGATATAAAACTAATGGATCAGTCGATCGTCACCTTAAAAATCACTGCGATTCAAGAAGTAAGAATGATTGGTATTTAATTAGTTGTTCTCATTAATAAGGGAGTTATTTCAAATTAGATGGTGTATAAATATATTACATACAGTAATCTACGAAATTGGTTACTGCTAATGATATATTTATAACCGTTCATTGATTTGGAATAACTCCTTTTTCTTTTGGTAATTTATCAACATTCGGAGTTTAATGTTAATATTAAATTAAACGAATATAAAAGTATTGAATTAGGTAAACTTTGGTAGATTGAGAACTGCGGAAAAAAGGATGAATTAAATTCTTTAACTAGATATATTGAAGGAAAAAATAATAGCAAAAAGGGAGACATTTTATGACTACTTCAAAAAAAATTTTAAGAACATGCGATAAGGGACACAAATACTTTAAAAGCAGCGATTGTCCAACCTGCCCGATTTGTGAGACAGAACGCAAACCTAATAATGGATTTCTTTCATTGCTATCGGCACCAGCAAGACGTGCATTGGAAAACAATGGGATAACATCGCTGAAGGAGCTATCAAAATATAGCGAGAAAGATATTTTGCAATTTCACGGAATGGGACCAGCTTCTTTACCAAAACTTAGGTCTGTATTAAAAGAAAACGGGTTATCATTCAAAGACTAAACACAAGGATTACTAATCAAACAAGGCGTTTTTGACAAATTCAGTATTTTTTCCTCCCTATGATAGATGCCTTCTCTTGAAAAAGATTAGCTTTATAATCACCGCTTATCATACTGAGAGGGGAATGAAATGCGTTTTTGCTTTGAGATAATATGTAATTTTGAATTCTTTTTAAAAAAATTTCACCACATAATCGAAACTGCTTATTATGCGGCCCCCCTTTTATTGTCCAATATTCAACAAATTTGTGAATCGCGATGAATAGGTTTGTATGGTAACATGGTAACTCCTTTCCGTGCATAAAATGTAATGGAAAAAAGAAAGGAGTAAACATAAAAATGGAGGAGCCAGATAGACGTCCTCCGAGGGTAAAGCATATAAATTTTATCGTTATTAGTCACAAACATTTAAGTCAACGTCAGCGATACATTGAACTGCGCAGAAGCATTTTAAGTCAACTGTAATGCAGCTTGAAGTGCGAACAAAACCTTCTAATTCACAAATTTTGCTTAAATCGATTCCTTTGTGTCCAACGATATCAAGTGTTTCTCCGTCTTTACCGATTGGAGCAAGTACTCTTAATACTGCACAGCAGTTATCAAAAACATCCTCTACTCGGAAAAAGATAGAAACGCAGTTGCAGTCTGAACCTGTATAAAATGCATGGAATGGAGAGCCATCAGCAGAACTTAAAACGAATACACGAGTATCAGCTTTTTTACGCTTTGTTGGAGATACAAGTGATCCTAGTGGCTCTGAGAAACAGTTAGTTTCGCATTCGCAAGTGTCTTCAGCGTTATCTTGGATATCTTTAATGGCACGAACCACTTCGCAAACACAGCTGGATGTACCGTAAATATCTTCTTTTTTTCCACAACCCATAATTGTTTTCCTCCTTGTTTGTTTCTTTCTTTATGTTTCTTACATTACTAACATATTGCCGAAGAGCCTTATGGGTTACGGACAAACGCCTTTTTTCTCAAAATTTGGGCATCTGACTATCCGTTTACTATTTCTTGGTCGATTGGAGGGGAGAATCTAGATGGATATCCAATGGATGGAGTTTTTTTTATTAATTTTGGCAAGCTTTCGTCTAACGAGATTAATTGTTTTTGATCGAATCACAGAATCTTTCCGTAAGTTGTTTTTAGATGAAGTAGAGGAACAGAATAATGATGGGCAAACAGAAGTTTATATAGTTCCTAAATCTGGAAAAATCCGTGGTTTCTTTGGAGAGTTAATTAGCTGCTATTGGTGTACTGGTGTGTGGGTCGCAATCTTCCTTACCCTTTTATATTATATCTTTCCAAGCATTTGTGGACCTTTTGTGCTTGTCTTTGCGATAGCAGGAGGAGCTTCCTTAATTGAAGCTATCTTACAAAGAGTGTTTGTTGATTAACTGCATTAGGTAGGCTAGTTGTTTACACATGCATTTCATTCCGTCATACAATGTGTTAAGGCACGTTTGAGAACAGTGTTTTTATTCGTGTATAGATATTATTATTGGAGGGATTGAGTTGCTGGAGAAAAAAGTATTTAAAGTAAAAGGGACAGAAAAGCCGAAAGCAACAACTAAAACAAAAAAGAAAAAATCAGGATGTAATTGCGGAAAAAAATCTGCAAAATAAGGAGAATACCCGACTTTGAGCGGGTATTTTTTATTTTAAAAAAGAGTTTGTAAAAATTGGATTTTAATTGTTAGAGAAACCTCTAATAATTAAAGCTTAAAAAGAAGAAAATATAAACATCAATTCATCATTTACATAGGAAGGGAAGAATATGACGAATAAAAAGCACGCTTTTTTGATGTTGATTTTTAGCTTATGTGTTTTCTTAACTGGTTGTGAGAAAGAAACGCCGAATAGCAGATGGTCTATGCTGAAAAAGGTAGATCCAGAACCAGTTGTTATCTATACAGAATCCGACGAAGCAGGTCAAAAAGAATTGGTCCAAGGGATAAAGGAAGAAACAAATACCATTTCGTCCATTTATGATGTAGCAGTAGTTAAAGGCAAGAAGGATACGTTAGTAGCCTATAAAGTGAAACAGATGGCTCGTTTTAAAATGAAAAGTATTGAAAAAGAATTAACGGAAAAGCTGGAATCTAAATATCCAGAGGAGAAATTTACGGTTTCTAGTGACTTTAAAATTTTCTTAGAGACAATGCGCTTAAGGGATAAAATCCAAGATTCGGAATTTAGTGAAGAAAAAGCAGACAAGCGTTTGAAAGAAATTATTAAATTAAATAATGAGTTAACGTAAGGAGGGATAAAATGGCAGACAGTAAGAAAAAAAACAAAACACCAGAGCAACAGCAATATGAAAAATTTGAACAACAATATGAAACAAAACGGCCGGTTTTAAAAAATTGCATAAAAGCATTTTTTGTCGGCGGATTAATATGTATGATTGGCCAGATTATTTCTTATTTCTACATTTACTTTTTCCATTTTACAGAGCAAACATCAAGCAACCCTACAACAGCTACAGTCATATTTCTTTCGATGTTATTAACTGGTTTTGGTATTTATGATCGTTTGGGCCAGTTTGCAGGAGCAGGAAGTGCTGTACCTGTATCAGGATTTGGTAATAGCATCATTTCAGCAGCGATTGAACATCGTACAGAAGGATTTGTACTTGGAGTTGGGGGAAATATTTTTAAGCTCGCTGGTTCCGTTATTTTATTCGGTGTATTTTCAGCCTTTGTGGTCGCGCTTATTAAAACAATATTCATTCTAATGACGGGGGGATTTTAATGCTTCAAGGTAAACAGTCCTGGGTATTTCAAAATCATCCAGTAATAAAAGCTACCGGCGTATCAGGAGGTCCCTTTGAAGCAAATGGAAGGTTAGCTAATGATTTTGATATTTTACATGATGATTTATGGATGGGGAAAACCTCTTATGAACAGGCTCATCGGATCTTACTAGAGGAAGCTGCACAGACAGCTTTTAAAAAAGGGGAAGTAAAGCCAGAAGATATCCAGTTTTTTTTAGCTGGTGATTTAATTAATCAAATTACCCCTTCAAGCTTTGCGGCAAGAGACTTGAAAATCCCTTATTTCGGTTTATTTGGTGCCTGCTCTACATCTATGGAAGGTCTTGCTCTTGCTTCCTTCATGGTGAATTATCAGGGTGCTACGAATGTATTAACAGGTGCCTCTAGTCATAATGCAGCGGTTGAAAAGCAGTTTCGTTATCCAACTGAATATGGTGGGCAAAAACCACCGACAGCACAATGGACTGTAACTGGTGCAGGTGTGGCGTTAGTGACAAGTAGACAATCAGTTGGGCAATTACCTTACACAACCTCTGCCACAATTGGCAAAGTGGTTGATATGGGATTAGCAGATCCATTTAATATGGGGGGAGCAATGGCTCCAGCAGCTGTAGATACAATACTTGCACACTTTCAAGATTTAAAAATTGATCCCTCTCACTATGATTTAATTGTCACAGGTGATTTAGGAAGAATCGGGAGAGAAACCGCGATAGCTTTATTAAAAGAAAAAGGATTGAGTATAGATGAAAATAAATTTAAAGACTGTGGGTTATTGGTTTATACAAAAGATCAGCCGGTCCAATCTGGAGGAAGTGGAGCGGGATGTTCAGCAACTGTGCTCTATGGACATTTATTAAATGAAATGAAAAAAGGCACCTACAAAAGGATTCTTCTAGTCGCAACAGGTGCGCTTCTTTCCCCATTAACCGTGCAACAAAATGAAACGATACCTTGTATCGCTCACGCTGTATCGATTGAAATTTAATAAATCAGTAGGATAATTTCTTTCCTACTGATTGTCGCATGGAAGAAATATAGGAAAAAGGAGGAATAGGGATGCTCCCAATGTTTTTTTGGGCCTTTGTTATAGGAGGTATAATTTGTGTTATTGGACAGCTTATGTTTGATGTTGCTAAGCTAACTCCTGCACATACGTTAACAACATTAGTCGTAGTAGGTGCGGTACTGGATGGATTTGGATTATATGAGCCATTTGCCGATTTTGCAGGTGCAGGTGCTACCATTCCGATAACGAGTTTTGGAAATGCATTAGTACATGGAGCAATGCAAGAAGCTGAAAAGCATGGCATTGTTGGTGTATTAACAGGGATGTTTGAAGTAACGAGTTCAGGGATATCTGCGGCTATTATATTCGGTTTTATCGGTGCTCTAATTTTTAAACCAAAAGGGTAAGAATATGTGAAAATTCTTTATTTTTTGATTAATGGTAGGAAATTTATGATAGTTCCTTATGCATGGAAAGTAAAGGAATGGACACTCATGACAATCGTACATTCTATTCGTTATTAGTAGCTTGCCTATACATAAACTTCAATTCTCCATATTCTGATAATGAGTATAAGGAGAAGCGAGGTGAAGTAGGAATGTGTTATGGCGGATATGGCTATGGTGGCGGCTATAGCGGAGGAGGAATCTCTTCTTTTGCTTTAATCGTTGTTTTATTTATCTTGTTAGTAATCGTAGGAGCTAGCTTCTACAACTAATCATGGGAAAAGGGGGCTCTCTTTTAAAGAGAGCTCCTTTTATATTTTTGAATTTTAGTATGGAGCTCTCAATAGCAATAACCTGCTACGCCTCTTAATCATTTTTGCCTTTTCTCTTCACCGGGTTTTCACCTTTTTTCTATTGCTTCATACAATGTAAAGTAGCTCACCTAAGGAGGAAACACGTGTATGAACAATAATTTCTTTAAAAACATAGAATCAAAAACTGGCGTAAATATGAAAGATATTTTGGAACTAGCAAATTCCTTACAAAACGCAAATTTTAAAGATGAAAAAACAGTGAGAAGTGTTATTCGAAGAGTATCACAAATTGCTGGTAAATCTGTACCAAAGCAAACAGAGGATAAAATAGTTGAATCTATTGTAAAAGACGGCAAGCAGCTGGATTTTAATACGCTATCTAAAATGATTAACAAAAAGTAAGAGGAAAACGGGTAACTGATCAAAATCTCTGAAAAGTTACCCTATTTTTTGTTTGGCCAATGAACAATAGTGTTTTACGATGGCTTTTAAAATTAATCTAATTGAACAAAAGGAGACATCGACAAGGGCGATAAAAAACGTGATTCCTTAGCTTTTTTTCCTCTTAGATACATAGGAATGGACAGAAATAGTTCTTTTTGTGCCCTTGTCATCGCAACATAAAGAAGCCGACGCTCTTCTTCAAGGGGGAAAATATTATTATTTCGGAATGACTCTAATGCAAAGTCATGAGGGATAGACCCATCAACCGCACCGAGTATATATACGGTTTTATACTCTAATCCTTTTGCACGATGAATAGTACTTAAGGTAATTACGTTGGATTCATTTTTATATTGCTTGCGTAATTCTTCATTCATCGCCATCATATGATCCGTATACTGCACAAATTCTTTAATGGAATTAAATTTTCGTGCAACGACTTTTAAATCGCGAATATCGTCAGACCCTTTATCCCATTGATTCCCTTCATTTCCTCGTTTTTTAATAAATTCCTGAAAGCCTAATTCTTTTTCTATATAATAAATGGCATCAAGCGGAGAACGATTTATTAATCCCTTTAATGTATTTGGAATTTTTTTTAGCTTGCTTTCTTGAAAGGCAAACCCTGTTTTAATAAAATGGAGGCAATCTAAAAAGCTGCAATCTTCTAAAATACTCGTTGCTTTAATATCCTGCAAAACGGATTTTTTCAAAAAGAGAGTAGGCAGGATATCACCAACAGCTTGTTGGTTATCTGGATCATCAATGAGTTTTAAATAGGACAACATGCTTTTTACGATAAACCTTTGGTAGAAGGAACCAGTATCCTGTTCCAATCTAAATGGTAAACTAGAGGATGCTAATCGCTCAAACATGGCACGACTATTCGTGTTTGTACGAAAGAGAATGGCAAAATCCTTTGGTTCATAACCTAATTTTATCTTTTCCTGAATATCTGTCAAAATCATCGTCGCTTCTTCTTCTTCGTCATAAGGATAGAACCCAATTGGGGGCTTTCCTGAATATCCTGTAATCATTTTTTTAGCACGTCTCTTTGTATTTTTGCTAATGGTTGATTTTGCTGCAGACACAATTTCTTGTGAAGAGCGGTAATTATAATCGAGAATAATTGTCTGTGAATTTGGATAATCTTTTTCAAAATCTAACAGGTATTTTGGATCACTGCCTCGAAAAGAATAGATAGATTGATCATCATCACCCACTGCATAAATGGATTTAGCTGAACCTGCCATTAGCTTTATCCACTCATATTGCACTTTATTTATGTCTTGAAATTCATCTAATAAGAAATGAGTAAAGCGTTTTTGATAGGTTGCTAAAATAGCTGGGTTATCCACAAAAAAACGATAGCCGCCAAGAAGCATATCATCAAAATCATATAGATTTCGTTGTTGTTTTTTCGTCTCATAGCCGGTATATAACTGTACAACTTTTTGTTCCCAGTCATTATCAGGCTCCACATTATTGGGGGATAGCATGCTGTTTTTCCAGGCGCTTATTAATTGAAGGGCTGCATCAAATGGGAAGTCTTTCTCATCCATTTGCTCTTCCCTTGCTATTTCCTTTAATAAAAGCTCTCTTTGCCAATTACTGCTTAGTAGTTTATTACGTTGCCATTTTTCTCGTTCATGAAAAATCAATATTTGATAGAGAATACTATGGAAAGTTCCAGAAACAATCTTTTGTACTACACTTTTGTTCATCATTGGGTAGTGTAATAATCGTTCCTTCATTTCGTTTGCGGCTTTATTGGTGAAAGTAACGAGCATAATTGTCGACGGATCAACTTTTTTCTCGTGAATTAGAAAAGCGGCTCGCATTGTTAATACTCGCGTCTTACCACTTCCAGCTCCTGCTAGAATAAGAATCGGTCCCTCGTCGATTGTAACAGCTTTACTTTGGGTAGCATCAGCTGAATAACCGTTTTGGGCGAGCATATTTAAATAAGATTCCTTTGGATAAGTAACTGGTAGACTATTCGCTAATTCAGATGTGTGAATCGTTGCTTTAATAGTCATAGGCGGTTTAAAAGTTGGGCTTTCGGTAACACTTTTTAAAATACTTCTGCTCTTTGGTAATCGAAATCCATTTGTTTTTTCATCGTCTATATCAATGCTAGCAGCTTGTTCTTCCTGAACATTGGGTAAGTTTTCTGTCTCACATGGTTGTTTAGAAGAATAATGATAAAAATAGGGAGCACTCTTTATTCCTAAATAAAGCTTTACCGCCTCTCCACATACAGTGCAGGCAAGAAGCCCATTTTTGCCAGCTTCATAAATTTTCTGCAATTCTTGTCTATCGATTGTATTTAATGAAATGAATCTATCATAATTTAAAGCTGTTAACATAGGAAACCTCGAATCTATTTTTAATACATCTATCCATATCTGTTGTGAAATAATATCTATCATATCAAAAACAAAGGATTGTTTAAAGTGTAGAAAAATGGTTTAACATGTGGGAAAGAAGGGAAAAGATTCTATATATAGAAGGAAAGGACTGATTAAGATGGGATATATCTTACCAATCACTCATTTTCAAGCAGAGCAGTATGCGGTGAGAGATATTGTCAGCAAAACAAAAATCTATAAAAAAGAAGCCACATATCCTGTGGCCAAGATTGCTAATCTTCCAGCTAATCAAGAGGAGAAATCTTCTTCTAAGCCTTTTTCTCCAAAAGACAACATGCATAAATTAAAAGTAGCCAATGAGCAGCTAATTGCTCAATTAACTGGAAAGGGTACTTATTTTCATGCACAAGTATAAAGGAAATTAATTCATATCATAGCTCTGTACATATAAGGGAGAGCCTTCGCACCATTCTGCATAAAGGATATCTTTATAAGATGGGATATTTTGGTTCTTTAATTCTTGCATTAATTGGTCCTCGGACCAGCCTATTCGAGGTAAGTTTTCTCTTATGATTTCACCATCTAAAATGACACTTATCGGAAGTGAAATGGTTTCAATTGGTATTTTCATATCTTGCTTTGTCGGATTTGAATATGCAGATTTCTTTAATACACTTATGGTGCCGTCCGTTTCTAAAATAGCATAAGCACACTCGGCAATCGAAAATACATCTTTTGCACGGAGTAAATGTTGTAACTGGTTTATATCCAAATGGTTTTTCTTAAGTTCATGAAAATCAATTTTGCCTTTATTTATAACAATAGATGGCTTTCCTTCGAATAGCTGTCTAGTTTTTCGGAATTTTTGTGTAATAAATTCTGTAACATAGATTAAAGCTCCCCAAAGCAGGATAGAATAGGTAATTTCTTTAATTCCTGTTTCTGTATCATACATAGCATTCCCTACAAGCTCCCCTAGTACCAAAACAGAAACAAAGTCAAAGGTAGTAATCTGAGTGATTTGGGTTTTTCCTAATATTTTTGTTAAAAGAAGCAACAAAAAATATCCGATAATAAGTTCACTAAATATATGTTTGAATTCCATGCAACCCACCCTTTCCAACATCTATTTTAGGCAAATCCATGAAAGTTAAACCTAAAGCTTTAGGTTGTAAATAAAAAGGCTGCCCAATTATGATGCTCTAATCGATATCCTTTTAGAGGAAAGATTGCATCTTGGGACAACCAAATAACATTATAATTTTTTTATCATTGTTTTATGAGGAATACCGGCATCTAAAAATTCCTCGGAAATAACTTCATATCCTAGTTTGCTATAAAATGGAATAGCATGTGTTTGAGCATTAAGCTTTAAAGCAGGAGTACCGTTATTTAAGGCATATTCTTCTATTTTATTCATGACCGCTTTCCCAGCGCCACCTTTTCGATTGGTAGATAGGATACATATTCTTTCCACTTTTCCATACTCATCGAATGATCGATAGCGACCAGCACCTATTGGTTTTTTATTGTCATCATAAAGTACAAAATGTGTACTGTTCTGTTCGAATTCATCTATTTCTTCTTCGACTGGTACATGTTGTTCTTTTACAAATACTGTTTTACGTACAAAGTATGCATCTTCTAATTCTTTATCTGTTTTCACGACGATTACTTCCACTTTTTCACGATTCCTTTCCTAACCTAAAAGTTTCATAAACAGTCCATGATCCATTTTCCAATTCATAAAGCAAATGGAAGCGGTCTGATTTTTCCTCAAAATGAAAGTTTTGCATCCGTAAATTGCTGTATAAATCCAAATGCTCATCACTCGATAAATTTTGGCCAAGAGTAATATGTGGAACAAATGGATGCTCTGGACTAACTCCCAATGTACTAATTAGCTCTTGATGAAGGTGTTCTAAATCAGAATTTGGTTCAATCTTTAAATAGACCACATTGCTGACGGGTTTAAAAGAACTTACTTTTGATACTTTTATAGGAATAGAATGATAATGACTTGCAATCGTTGCAAGTTTCTTACTTACTTCTCCAATTTCTTCGTTTCCCGCTTCAAAATCACCAATTAATGTAATATGTGGCGGGATTAAAGCATACTTCGGATCATATCGTTTACGAAGGGAATTGGCCAAATCCTGCAAGTCTTTTCCAGGAAAAATAGCAATACCATATTTCATTTGATGGACCTCCATTTCATAATAAAAACATTATTTAAAGATATAGAAAATGGACTATCTATTATTACGATTTCAATGTTCTATATGTAAGATATTATAACAAAATTATTCTTTTAAGTTCAAAGATTTCAGAAAAAATCTAATGTTTAGCAAGCAACCCCTCATGTCTTTATACGAGGGGTGACTTTCACTATTGCTTAAAAAAGCTAAACGAAATTAGTTTCCAATTAGGAAGGAAACATTCTTATTAGCATTTTGGCTATATATGGTTGCCAATGCTTCCATGTATGATCTCCATCAAATTCTTCAAAAGTATAATCAGAGTTTGTTGATTTAAGAAGATGCGCCATTTCTCTATTTGGTGTAAGGAAATCTTCTGTTGTTTGGATTGTTGTCTTTACGACAGTTTCACCTGTACCTATAATATGATCAATTTCTAGTAAATGATAGGAATCGAACTTGCGAACGGCTTGTAATACCTTCTCATTTACTAATGGAGATTGCAGTAAGAGTTTGCCAAAGGTATGTGGATATTTTAATGCAGTCATTAAGGATACGGTAGCGCCTAATGAATCTCCAATCAGCCCACGTCCTAATCCCATATGATAAGTTGGAAACTGTTCATCTAGATAAGGAACAAGTTCATGTGCCAAGAAGCGGATATATGCTGTATTTTGAGGGCCATCTGGATGATATTTTTCCCGACGATCATGGACAGACGAATAAGGGACTCCAACAATGATAGTCTCCGCTATTTGATGATTTGCATGTAATTCATCAGCCACTCTTCCAATTCGACCGAATTGAAAATAATCTTTCCCATCCTGTGCGATTAGCAAATGGTATTTATAAAGAGGGGAGAAGGCAGGAGGAAGATTGATTAGTAATGTTATTTCTTCGCCTAATTCTTTGCTAAATAAAGTTTCCTCTTTTATTGTCCCTTTAGTCATCATTATCCTTATCCTTTCTTTGTCACTGAATTTACCAATAGTGTATCAATAATAATTCTTCATGGATAGTAGGAGGTCAGGTTCACAGAAGGGGAAACTTAAGTTAATCTATATATTGTGTATATTTTGTGAATTTAACACAATATATAGATTTATTAAAAGAAATGCCATTATAATGGGTAAAGATTCCTTTATGAATGGAGTGAGTTAGATGGGCAAGAATGTCCAATTAGTAAGTGAGTTTGATGAAATAATGAAAAACAATAATCAAGACTTTATCCAAGAAAATGCAAATATTGATGGGATGTCACCGATGAGTCATATGATGCAATTTGCTGCTACTGCTTCCAAGTATTATACAATGGAGCATTTGTTAAATAAAGAGGTGAGAGAGGCACATCAAGAAGGATATATTCATATTCATGATCTTGATTTTTTTTCTTCTGGTACGACAACTTGCTGTCAAATCCCATTAGCTAAACTCTTAAAAAATGGGTTTAATACTGGTCATGGATTTATGAGAGAGCCAAAATCTATTATGAGTGCAATGGCGCTTACATCCATCATTTTACAAGCTAACCAAAATCAGCAACACGGGGGACAATCTATCCCAATGTTAGACTATGATCTAGCACCATATGTATATAAAACATACTGCCAAAATAAGCTTCGTTTAAGTGACTTAATAGATGACAGTGAAGAGTTGGAACGTAGTGCTTGGAAATGGACAGAAAGAGAAACTTACCAAGCTTGTGAGGCATTTATACATAATTGTAACTCGATGCATGTGTGACCCGTTTACTAGTGAAAAGCTGGTACAACAATTTTTTATTGTTAGAACTGATATTCTGAGAAGTAGAATGATAGGGTAACGCCTTGAAATGCTTCCTCTGATACTCCGACGTGCCTGATAATGGGTTAACATTTGATGGTACGAAGCTCGGTGAAGTCGGCAGAGAGCAACCGAAAATCTTTTTGATTCGAAACCTATTCAGAGGTGAATAGCGTAGCCTATATGCCGGGAGTCCATAAAATACCTATGGTTAGAATGTGGTTGGCAAACCACCGACGAACCATTGACCTAAAGAGTCTATAGTGTGATATGTAGAAATGCATATGCCTACATTGTTAGGTGCTTGAGGGGTTTAGTAAAATGGTGCATTATGAAACACCCTTCATCATTAAAGGTGATGACGTTCAAGCAGGCTCATAGATGGAACCTAAGGGTATATGAAAGGATAAGAATATCGGAACGGGGAAAGCTCGGAACGCAGAGGATTAACCACCAATGAGGCGTAAATACGGTTCAAAAGCAATTTGTTATAACGTATTAAATCCGAGTGAGAGCGGAGGCACAGTACCTTTGAAGCCATGGAAACATGGTGGAGGGATAGCCTCTAGTCGAAATAGTAAAATCATGGTTCTTTTGTAATAATCATAAGGTTCGAGTATGACTAAGAGAGGTGGTAACACCGACTTATGACTATGGCTAAAAAGAAGAAAAGTCTACGGTACAATGAATATTACAATATTCAGGAAGTCTATGACCAGCTATATCTCGAATCTAATGAAGGCAATGTGTTCAAAAACCTCTATGAAATTATTATTAGCGAGGAAAATATCAAACTAGCATACAGAAACATTAAGAAAAATAGAGGGAGTAAAACTAGTGGTACGAACAGACGAACTATCTTAGATATTGGTGTGGAAAATGTTAACGACGTCATCTCTTACGTTAGAAGAAGGCTTAACAACTATCAACCACAAACAGTAAAAAGGAAATTGATTCCTAAACCAAATGGGGATTTACGTCCTTTAGGAATTCCGACAATTGAAGACAGGCTTATCCAACAATGTATAAAACAAGTCTTGGAACCTATCTGTGAAGCTAAATTCTTTAATGAAAGCTATGGTTTCAGACCAAATAGGAGTACTCAACACGCAATTGCAAAATTTTACAGCTATGTTCACTCCTCCAAATGTTTATACTCTGTAGATGTCGATATTAAAGGATTTTTCGATAATGTTAATCACGGAAAACTTCTAAAACAAATTTGGAGCTTAGGCATTCAAGACAAAAAGTTAATCTCAATAATTAGTAAAATGTTAAAAGCAGAAATGAAAAATGAGGGAAAATCATCAAAAGGTGTACCTCAGGGAGGAATCCTCTCCCCACTTCTGTCAAACATTGTACTAAATGAGCTTGACTGGTGGATTGCTTCACAATGGATTGAATTTCCTGCAAAACAGCGCTGTGGAGGAAATGGTAAGGGGAACTTTAAAAATTTACCTTACAAAAATAATTCAAATAAATTGAATGCACTTAGAAACGGAACCAAATTAAAACAGTGCTTTTTCGTCCGATATGCAGATGACTTCCGAATCCTAACTAATAGCTATGAAAATGCCAAAAAGCTTTATATTGCAACTATCAACTGGCTTAAGGAAAGGTTAAACTTAGAAGTTAACGAAAGGAAATCAAGTATTGTAAATCTTAAGAAAAACTATACAGAGTTCCTTGGCATTAAGATTAAAGTACAAAGGAAGAAAAAACGCTACGTTATCAAATCACATATGGTTGACGAAGAGAAAATTCGAATTAAATCAGAGATACGTAAGAAAATAGACGAAATAGAAAATAGCAACACTCCAAAAGAAGTGTATAAGCTAAACTCACTTATTATTGGGGTGCACAACTACTACAGTATTGCAACCAACGTTAACAGGGACTTCAGTGACATTGAGAACGATACGTTATACAGATTAAAACAGAGATGGAAAAAATGTGTTTCACATCGAGGGCATTTTTCTGAAACATACAAAAAGCACTATGGTCAATATGCTCATCGAAAACAATACTTTATGCATAAAATTGCATTATATCCAATCTCAGGTATCAAGTTCAGGCGACCAACCTTATTTAATAGAAGAATATCCAATTATACAGATGAAGGTAGAAAGCTTGTTCATGATAAATTAATCAATATTAACCAATTCGTCCTTAAACATATTATGGAAAATCCTATAGTCTATCGAAGTATTGAATATAATGATAACCGAATTTCGCTATATTCTGCTCAACACGGTAGATGTTTTGTTACAGGATTAGAACTAACAATCAATGATATGGAATGTCATCATAAAATACCAAGACAAAAAGGTGGAACGGATGAATACAGTAACCTAGTATATCTCCTTACCAATATTCACTTGCTAGTACACACTAATAATGACAGGACACAGAAGCGTCTCATTAAGAGATATAGCCTTCAGGAGGAGGAAATGAAAAAGATTAACGAACTCCGAAAGCTAGTGGGAAATTACAACATTACCTTTTAGTAAATTTTTGATTTTACTATTTCGATGGCACGCCGTATGAGCTGAAAGGTTCACGTACGGTGTAGAGTGGGGGAAAACATGGTGATAACTTCAAAATGTTACCTATCACTATTCAAGAGGTGGGGGGCAGACTCCATTTGTTTCAGTAAATTTAGGGACAGATCTATCGAGGGAAGGAAGAATGTTAACAAAGAACTTGCTACTCGCAACACAAGCAGGTCTTGGTGCTGGCGAAACGGCAATTTTTCCTATCATCGTATTTAAAGTGAAGGATGGAATAAATTATCAAAAAGAAGATCCAAACTATGATTTATTTCGTTTAGCAATTGAGACAACAAGTAAAAGATTATTTCCTAACTTTGTTTTTATCGATGCGCCATTTAATTTAGCGTATTATGACGGTACTCCTCATTCAGAAGTTGCAACAATGGGATGCCGAACAAGAGTAATGGGAAATATCCATGGAAGGGAACAAACAATTGGAAGAGGGAATTTATCTTTCACAAGTATTAATCTCCCTTTGCTTGGCTTAGAGTCCAATACAATAGAATCGTTTTTTTATAAATTGAATGAAACGATAGACTTGGTTATTGAACAACTGCTAGAAAGATATCATTACCAAGGAAAGAAAAAAGTAGCAAATTTTAAATTTTTATATGGACAAGGAGTTTGGCAAGGTGGAGAAGAGCTACAGATGGATGCTCAACTAGATGAACTTTTAAAGCAAGGAACATTATCGATTGGGTTTGTTGGTTTAGCAGAGTGTTTAGTTTCTTTGCTTGGTTTTCACCATGGAGAAAGCGAAAAGGCGTATGAGCTTGGTTTGCGCATTGTTCAGTTTATGCGCCAAAAAGCGGATCAAGCAATGGAAAAATATCAGCTGAACTATTCACTGCTTGCAACACCTGCGGAATCCTTTGCGGGAAAAGCATTACGGGCAACTAGAAAGAAGTTTGGAATTATTAGAGGAGTGACGGATAGAGATTATTTTACTAATAGTTTTCATATCCCCGTCTACTATCCAATATCTATTTATGAAAAAATTAAACGGGAAGCACCATTTCATTCTTTAACGAATGCGGGTCATATAACATATGTCGAACTAGATGGTGATGCTAGTAAAAATATGGAGGCGATGGAGAAAATCGTCCGGACAATGAAAGAATCAGGGATTGGCTATGGAAGTATTAATCATCCAGTGGATCGTTGCATAAGCTGTGGCTATAAAGGGATTATTGATAACGAATGTCCTAAGTGTGGAGAAAAGGAAGAGACAAAGATTGAACGGATACGAAGAATTACTGGATATCGTGTGACACGTTCTTAACTGAAAAGGTTAAGCACGAAGTTGAATTATTACATTAAGTAATGAGACAAACTTTGGAGAACTGACAATCTAAGGGATAGAATGATGGAGTAACGCCCTGAAATGTCCCCACTGATACTCCGACTGGCTAAGAATCGTACAACAAATGATTGGTCAGAAGCTCGGTGAAGTCGACTGAAGTTTACCCTAACATAAACAATATAAGTTTGATGAGGAAATATCTCCAGAGGTGGAGGTTGTAAATAATAGGTCGGGTGTCAAGTTCTATGGTGAGAATGTACAAGCTTCATAAGAAAGGTACTGACGAACTTCCGAATGAAAGGGTCTTAGTGATACCATACAGAAATGTATGGCTCCATGGTAATTGGAGATTGTGAGGATGAGTAGCACGGTAACCACGAAAATCCTTACATCGTTAAAGGCGATGTCAAGCAATCAGGCTCAAAGGAAGCACCTAAGGAACTTAAATGATAGGATTGTTGGAACGTGGAAAGCCAAGAACGTTGAGGCAGTTGTAGGCTAGTGAAGCGTTAGATAGGAAATTCATAAGGATATAACTATCTTTAATCTTGGTGAGAGCAGAGGCATAGTACCGTTGAAGTGGAGATAATAATCCATGGAGGGATAGCCTCAAGTCGTATTTACATTTTAAATTGAAAACATTATAAACACAGCTTCGAGTATGACAAAGAAAATCCATCCAATAAAGGAGGGATGCCTGTGTTGACTTCGAAGCAGAATAAAACACTGAAAAAGAAGTTACCGAAGATAAGTCAAATACGTCACTCGGAATATTACGATATGCAAACAACATTTGATAGATTATATGAAGATAGCACAAAAGGAAAAAATTTCAACAGTTTAATTGAGTTGATAACAACACCTGAGAACATAATGTTGGCATATAGAAATATAAAGAAGAATGACGGAAGCAATACTCCAGGAATAGATGGGAGAACAATTGATGACTTATCAAAGCTAAATGAAGAAGACTACTTAAAATTAATCAATAGAAAGTTCAGTAATTACCGACCAAATACAGTAAGAAGGGTAGAAATACCAAAAAGGGATGGTAAGAAAAGACCTTTAGGAATACCAACCATTATTGACCGCATTGTACAGCAATGTATAAAGCAAGTAATAGAACCAATAGTTGAAGCTAAATTTTATTATCACTCCTATGGTTTCAGACCTGACCGTTCTGCTGAAAATGCAATAGCAAGAGTTATGCAATTAATGCAAAATTCAAACATGCACTACGTGGTAGATGTGGACATCAAAGGATTCTTTGATAATGTTTGGCATAGTAAATTAATAAAACAACTTTGGACACTAGGAGTCAGAGATAAGAAGTTGTTATCAATAATTAAAGCAATGCTAAAAGCACCTGTGGTACTTGAAAACGGAAAAGTAATATATCCGACAAAAGGAACATCACAAGGTGGAATATTATCACCTTTGTTAGCAAATGTAGTATTAAATGAACTAGATAAATGGATTGAATCACAATGGGAAAGCTTTCCTATGCGTAGTCCATACAAACCTTATATAAGGAAAAATGGTTCAGTTGATAACTCAGCAAAATATTCGAAGCTTAAAAAAGACTCAAAGTTAAAACCAATATTTATAGTAAGATATGCAGATGATTTTAAAATCTTTTGCAAAAGCTATAATGAAGCAATAAGAACCTTTGAAGGAACAAAGAAATGGCTAGAAGAAAGATTGAAACTTGACATATGTAAAGAAAAATCGAAAATAGTCAATCTTCGTAAGAAATATTCAGAGTTCCTTGGTTATAAGCTAAAAGTCCACTTAAGCCCAAAAAAGAATAAATGGGTTGTTAAATCCTATATGTGCGATAAGGCAAAGGAAAGAATCATAATACAGATAAGAGAAGCAATCGAGAAAATTGAGAACACACAAGAAAAAGAAAAACAATATCAAGCAATAAGCAGATATAATGCATTAGTAATGGGTGTTCATAATTATTATCGTATAGCGACACATATATCAGTAGATTGCCGTAATATTGAATGGAGAACAGGTCATATGCTTAAGAATAGGCTAACAAGAATAGGCTTAAGCAAAGAACCAAAAGGTAATATGAAAGATAGCAGTATATACAAGTCAAGTGTTCTAAAATGGTATGGTAAATCTAGAAGATTAAGATATCTGAGAAATCACTATATTCTTCCGATAGGTTTTGTTTCAAATAAAATCCCAATGTCAAGAACTCGAAAGATTAATAGATATACAAAAGAAGGAAGAGCATTAAAACATCAAAATTTAAAGTTTGATACGGGCGTACTAAGATGGTTAATGCGAAATCCAGTAAAGGGTCAGTCTATAGAATACGCAGATAATAGAATATCATTGTATGCTGCACAATATGGAAAATGTGCAGTGACAAATGAATTGTTAGAAGCGCATGATATACATTGTCATCATAAGGTTCCGAAACAATATGGAGGCAGTGACAACTACTCGAATTTATTAATTGTCTCAGAAACAGTGCATAAACTAATTCACGCAACAAAAAAAGAGACACTTAATAAATATCTAAAGATATTGGGATTAAATGAGAAACAGCTAAGAAAACTGAACAAATTAAGATTAATAGCCAAAGTAGAAAGTATTGTAGAAGAAATTTAGCGTTGGGTAAAGAAACGAATATACAGTGAAATATATCTTCTTCGAAGTGTGTAAGTAATGTTTAAAACAAATAGAATGTGAAAACGATGGAACGCCGTATGAGCTGAAAGGTTCACGTACGGTGTGGAGCGGGGGAAAAGTTCAATCTGAAATGATTGTTTACGGAGGAAAACCTGACAACAGGAGGAACCAAAGACTTACCTATCGCTATTTGTTGGATCACTTGATCGTTGGAATACAGCTAAGCGTGCAGAAGAGCGGGAAAGGGTTAAACATCGTTGAGAGTATTATCAATAGTTGAAGATAGTATTGTCGATGGTCCAGGATTAAGAACTACTATTTTTTTTGCTGGGTGTACTCATTATTGTAGAGGGTGTCATAATCCAGAGAGCTGGCGAATAGATGGAGGAATCGAGATGTCAATTGACGAAATGATGAGTCAATTGAATCGAAATCCATTAAATGATATTACATTTAGTGGTGGAGAGCCAATGCTACAAATAAGAGAACTTATACGATTAGCTAAAAAATGCAAAGAAAATAATAAAAATATTTGGTGCTATACAGGATTTCTCTGGGAAGAGCTAGTGACAGAATTTAAGGAAGAGTTTGCGGAATTAAGTATATATTTAGATGTTTTAGTTGATGGCCGGTTTCTAATCGAACAAAGAGATTTAAGTCTCCTTTATAAAGGAAGTAAAAACCAACGAGTGATAGATTGTCAAAGAAGTCTAAAGCAGCATAAACTGGTTTTATATGGCGAATAGAACAGAAAAGAAAGGCACTTACTATTTTAGTAAGTGCACTTTCATCATTATGTCAAACGAGGTTTTTTATTCAATTCTTTGTTATCATCTTCATTTTTAAAGATTGCTTTTCTAACATAAGGCAGTACCCAGCGATCAAGACCGTAATATCCTGCATTTGCTCCAGCAATCATGATGATCATGCCCAATAAGATATCTGTTGGGTTATGAGAAATGGTGCCAGCAAGCAAGAAACAGAAATTCATTAATACTCCAAAGAATGCTGCAGCAGTAGTAAAACAACCTAAAATTAACCCAAGACCGACTAATGTTTCTCCAATAGGAACGAGAACATTAAATAAACCTACATTCGGTAATGCAAATCCTTCTACAAAACTAGTGTACCAGCCATAGACTGCTCCGCCATCTGGACCCATGACTGGGTTAGTAACTGCATTTGTTAAAAATCCAGAAGCATCAAAACCCCCACCAGTAAGTTTACCAAATCCAGAAGTAAACCAAGAATAGCCAAGGAATAAACGAATGATGGTTAAAATGCCAGCTGCAATTTTATTTTCTCTTAAAAATCCGATAAACATAAGAATCATCCTTTTCTTATTTTTCGTTTTTATTATTTACAAGTTAAATATATCAAATACTTATTAAAATAAAATAATAATGTGAATCAATTCACAAATCGTTCAAAAGAATATGTCTTAAATGTGAACTTTCTTGATAAGAAAAGTGATTTATGTAACATAATTGTTTAGAAACAGGGTTTAAGCGCATAAACTGTTATTCATGATAAAATAATTGCACAAGGAAAAAAACTATTATTCACATAGAAGATTTTTATAAAGGGGAGACATCAATGACGAAAGTAACCATCATAGCTGGTGGACACAAAATAGACTCAAGATTAACAGGTATCTTACAATATACTGCTGACTTTTTAGAAAAAGAGAAGGTTGAAGTCCACGTCATACAAGTACATGAATTGCCAAGCGCTGCCTTAATTACCGCTGATTTTATGAATAAAGAAATTAAGGAAGCAAGACAAAACGTAGAACAAAGTGATGGAGTGATTGTCCTATCACCTGTATTTCAGGCTTCTTATTCAGGCATCATTAAGACATTTCTAGATCTATTGCCACAAAAGAGTCTTCGAAATAAAACGATACTTCCTTTAATGCTTGGAGGAAGCTATGCTCATTTATTAGTAATAGATTACGCATTGAAACCTGTGTTAGCAAATTTAGGTGCAACCAATATCTTAACAGGAGCCTATGTTACCGATAATCAAATTACAAAGCAAGTCAATCAAACCTATTTATTAGATGAAGATTCAGGAAACAGGATTACCAATCAATTAGAACAGCTGCTTGGAGAAATGCAATAAGGGTTAAAAAAGTGATGGAGATGCCGTCACTTTTTTATTTTTTATAGAAAATGGAGAGAGGACATGATATGATAGGCTTAAGATGAAAAATACTAATTAACATGACTTGTTAGCTCAGTGGGAGAGCACTTGCTTGACAGGCAAGGGGTCACTGGTTCGAACCCAGTACAGGTCATACATTTCAGGAAAGCTCAAATCTCTTTTTACTAAGTGGTTTGAGCTTTTTGTATGTTTACAGACGGAATAAGTTCTTTTATTCCACTCATACTCTTAAGTAATTCTATGTCAATTTAAACGAAAGTGACTACCTAATATTTTTTATTAAGTAATGTAGAAAACAGAAATAATTACATATCTTTTGGTAAAAGGAATTTAAAATTAATACCACTGTCTTTTGCTTCTATTCAAAGGAACATTGGGACCTAAATATGGATAATATGCTTGTGTCCCTTGTGGTCTTGGAGCAATCTTATAAAGTTGACCTCCAATCATGTAGTAATAATTATCTTTATTTCCTAACAGCTGTTGATTCCAAGCTCCATATGCTGGCTGAGGAAAGTTTTGATAAATCACGCCGTTAAGTCCTGTAATGACCGTTGGCTGCATAAGTGAACCTCCTTCATTTTTCCTTTATAATATGTAAAATCCTTTCATTAGTTGGTTGTCCAATATGAAATAGGTAATTGTTGTAATTAAAAAGCATCAAAAAAATTTTGGTGCACTCGAAGATTCTTCACCCGTTTATATAGTCTTAACTAGTGCCATCAATTAGCTTAGCAGCTAGTAGTATATAAGTTGATTCTCCATTATATATGGCGAAATAGGCGGTGGTATTCTTTAGTCTTTAATGAAATTTTTTTAAAGTTCCCCCACTTGAAAGGTGAAAAGAATGAAAAGTAGAAAACTCAATTTTTCAGAAATATTAAGAATAAAAAATTTTCTTTAATAATGGGTTGATAAAAGAAAAAATTTTTCGTATAATAAAAACATCAAATGAAAACACTTTCAAACGTAAGGGAAAAGGGGTACAAAGATGGATGCCTATTTATTAATTATTGCATTACTTTCCATAGTTATTGTTATTTTAGGAGTTTCACTATTAAAGTGGCATGCTTTTATCAGTTTAACAGTAGCAAGTTTATTTCTAGCCATTTTTTCAGGATTATCTTTTGATAAGATTGTAAGCGCTTATGAAACTGGTGTAGGCGGTGTTTTAGGTCACTTAGTAGGAATATTAGCATTAGGGACTATTTTGGGGAAAATGCTTTCAGAATCTGGAGCAGGATTAAAAATTGCTAACTTTTTTGTAAACGTTTTTGGGGAAAAGAAATTACCATGGGCAATGTTTTTCTCTGGCTTTATTATCGGAATTCCCGTATTTTTTGAGGTTGGTATTTTAATATTATTGCCATTAGTTATATCTATTCAAAAAGCAACAAAGAAGAATATTCTATTGATAGCATTGCCTGGTATTGCTGGATTGTCAATCGTCCATGGCCTTGTTCCGCCACACCCTGGTGCGATTGCGGCAATCGGAATTTTTGATGCTAATTTAGGAACTGTATTATTATATTCACTGATTATTGCGTTACCTGCTGGAATCATTGGTGGACCATTATTTGCGAAGTGGATTAATAAGCATGTTTTTCCAAAGGGAGAATCTTCTCTTATCACTGCAGAACCAATAGCAGAAGATAAATTGCCAAGTACTGGCGTATCATTTTTATCTATTTTATTACCTGTTATTTTAATGATAATTGGAACAGCTGCACCTTATTTGACGATCTTTTCAGAAGGGGTAAGAAATGTACTTGCCTTTCTAGGTAGTCCATTATTAGCACTATTAATTGCTGTATTCTTTGCCTTCTATTTCCTTGGTATACGTCAAGGAATGAATAAAGATAGTATTAAAAAATTTACAGAGGACTGTTTTTTACCAGTTGGTTCCATTTTATTAATCATTGGAGCAGGTGGAGCGTTCAAACAGGTGTTGATTGATAGTGGAGTAGGGAGTACGATTGGAACAATGTCGGAAAGCTTATCTTTATCACCACTAGTATTAGCTTTCATAATTGCTGGATTAATTCGAATAGCTACAGGTTCAGCAACAGTTGCTTTAACGACAGCTGCAGGAATTGTTTCCCCAATTATTGCTGGAATGTCAGGAGTAAATGTGGAGCTGTTAGTTATCGCAACAGGTGCAGGTTCTCTAATGTTCTCTCATGTAAATGACGCTGGATTCTGGATGGTAAAAGAATACCTTGGGTTAACAGTAGAAGAAACATTTAAAACTTGGACAGTTCTAGAAACGGTATTATCATTCGTCGCATTTGCAGGAGTGTTAATATTAGATTTAATTGTTTAATAGAATCCCTATAGTGGAAGAAGCTGGGATATAAGTATTCCCGCTAGTGATAAACACGAACAGTTATACAAAACATGTATAATTGTTCGTGTTTTTGTTTTAAAGAAGGTTTCAATAAAAGTCTGTGTTAATCCGCAACATGAAAACACTATGCTTTCTATTGGGCGAGCGATGAGTACCCTCTTTATGTTAATTAACAGGAAATGTTTTTAGTTTAAATTTAGAATATTCTTTTATTTTAAGCAAACAGATATCTCAATTTCGAAAAAACATTTACCAAAAGCAATTTACTTGTTATTCTCTAAAAATATAGTATAGTTATATTCTCCATATGGAAGCAATTAAAGGGGAAATGTTGATGAAACAAGTATATAGTGATTTCATTCAATTTCGTGGAAATCATTATGATTTTGGATATATGCAAGGACAATTATTGAAGGAATCTCCTATTTTGCCTAATCGAATAAAGCATTGGACATCAAAGCGGAAACGTTATTTTACCATAAATGAAAAAGAATCCATCCAGCTTCTTAATAAGTTTATTCCGGGAATGCTAGCAGAAATCAATGGCCTAGCAGACGCTCTCCACTGGAAACTCGAAGATGCATTAAGGGAATTTGGTGGCCATTACGTCGAATATGCAAGAAGTGGCTGTTCGATCTTAGCAGGATCGAATTACTTAATTAGAAACTATGATAGTCATCCTGGTTCATACGAAGGGCGTTACATGATATATCAGCCAACTGATACGGGTTATGCTGTTATTGGTCCATCTATGCAAATAACTGGAAGAATCGATGGCATGAATGAAAAAGGTCTAGTGATGGGCTATAATTTTATTAATCGAGTTGGTTCTGGGGATGGTTTTATATGTAATATGATTGGTCGAATAATCTTAGAAACATGTGCAAATGTGGAAGAAGCAATTGCTTTATTAAAGGAAATTCCTCATCGAACTTCTTTTAGCTATGTATTATTAGACAATTGTGGAGAAGCATACGTGGTAGAAGCAACTCCAAGGTCAGTTATTGCAAGAAAATCAAATATAAGTACCAATCATTTCGAAATCTTAAAGGAAGAAAACCAATATCAAATGGATGACTCCATAAGAAGAAAGCAGATAATAGAAGGACAACAAGGCAGTTATTCCAATGTATATGAAGCTTTTCGCATATTGAATGATAAGGATAAGGAAGTGTTTTCAAATAAGTATAATGCTTGGTCTGGAACACTTCACACCGCAGCATATCTCCCTCATGAAAAAAAAGCATGGTTTGCGATTGGTAGTGATCGAATGCCTTTAATCATTGATTTGGATTCCTTTTTGAAGGGAGAAAAACTGAATTTAAAAAGAATTAAAGGACAGCTTGAATTTGATACTCCTTTTATTAATATGGAGATATTATAATAGTTTGAATAGATGAAGGGAGCTAATTATGGATTAACCATAACTAACTCCCTTTTTGGCTTTGTTAAAACATGGAAGTAGTAAGAATCGTTCGTTCCCTTATATTCTTGTATCAGATATAGCATTTCTGATTCTTTCTAATGATTGATTTGCAATATTTTTATTTAAAATCATCACATTTACATATAATGCATCAATTAAACTAAGCTGACCAATTCTTGAAGATAAAGCTTCCGAACGGTATTCCGTTTCCTCAGAGCTTGTGAATAGAGCTACATCTGAATTCTGACCGATTGGTGATTTGGGATACCCAGTAATTCCAATGGTTTTAGCACCATTACTTTTAGCTGTTTTCATTATGCTAATAGTATCTTTGTTAGTACCAGAGTGTGAAATAATGACAGCGACGTCCTGTTCTGATAGTTGAGAAGAAGACATTAGCTGAAAATGAGAGTCTACGAATGAAAACGCTTTAATTCCAGTTCGTACAAATTTATGGAAAGCATCCATTGCAATAACAGCTGAACCACCTGTACCATAAAACTCTACTCGTTTTGCATGTAATAATAATTCAACTGCTTTTTGAATAGAATGGCCGTTTAGTATTTCCAATGTATTTTCAAGTGTTCGTACATTGGATTTAAATACTTTTTCAGTAACGGTTTTGACACTATCATTTTCGCTAATTTCCTCATGAATTTGCTGAATTGGTTCAATTACTTCAGAAGCTAAAGCTATTTTCATTGCTTGATAGCCTTTAAAACCAATCCGCTTACAGAACCGAAAAACCGTTGCGTCCGCAACGCCTAAATCTTCTGCTAATTCATTGATGGTGGAATGAATGATTTTTTCAGGATTCTCAAGAATGTAATCAGCGATTTTTTTTTCTTTTTCACTTAGTCTAGCGTAATAGGAACGAATTTTCCCAAGACAATTTTGCGCCATAGACTTCTATCCTTTCCAAATTAATATAGTTGTAGTATAACACAATTAGTCTCTTGAAAAAATTTTTCTTATTATAACTTTTTTTTTCAAAAAATATTCGTAAAGGGGTATTATTTTCGAAAAAAATTTCGTATAATAATTTATATAGAGAAATATTTTTTCAAAAGGAGAGAATAACGAATGAACATCGGTCTTATTGGTTTAGGAAAAATGGGATATAACTTAGCTTTAAATATGGTGGATCATAAGTATAGTGTAACAGCTTTTGATATAAATGAAAGCGCTGTAAAAGAAATTTCTCATAAAAATGTAACAGGAGTAAATACAATTGAGGATTTAGTGAAAAATCTGCCTACACCAAGAGTAATTTGGCTAATGGTTCCTGCCGGAGAAGTGACAGAAAATGTGTTGCGCGAAGTAAAGAAGTATGTGGAAACAGGGGATATTATTATTGATGGTGGTAATTCTCATTATAAAGACTCGAAAAGAAGAGGGCTTGATTTAGAAGAACTTGGCGTTTTCTATTTAGATGTTGGTACAAGTGGCGGTGTAGACGGGGCTCGAAATGGCGCTTGTATGATGATTGGTGGCAATAAAGAAATATTTGATAAGGTAGAAGAATTGTTTAAGGATTTATGTGTGGAAAATGGCTATACGTATGCTGGTGTATCTGGAAGCGGCCATTTTCTGAAAATGGTTCATAATGGAATTGAGTATGGCATGATGCAATCCATTGCAGAAGGTTTTGAGCTACTGGAAAAAAGTGAGTATGATTTTGATAACGAAGGTGTGGCAAAGGTTTGGAATAACGGTTCTGTCATTCGTTCTTGGTTAATGGAATTAACGCAAAATGCTTTTTCTAAAAATCCAAAGCTTGAAGGTATTAAAGGTGTAATGCATTCTTCTGGTGAAGGAAAATGGACACTGGAAACAGCATTAGATTTACAAACGGCTATGCCAGTTACAGCATTATCTTTAATGATGCGCTATCGTTCATTAGATGAAGATACATTTTCAGGTAAAGTTGTTGCGTCTTTACGAAATGAATTTGGCGGACATAGTGTGGAATCAAAATAAAACCAAAAGTCCTTTAGCAAGTATGTTTTGCTGAAGGACTTTTTTGAAAAAATGGACAACTAGAACAGACTAAAAAGAGCAGCCATTGACAGGAAATTATCTTTAATTGCAAGTATCATGGAGGTGAGATTCATATGAAAATAAACCAGAACTAAAAGTTGGAGGTACTAGTTATGAAGAAATTTGAGGTGAAGATAGTTCAAATTAGAGAAGATAGTTCTTTTAATATTGGGATGAAAACAGGACAGCACATACTGGATAGTTCTCTTGTTCCGATGTGGAATAAGATTTTCGAGCATGACATTGACTATAAAAATATGCGCTCCATATTTTCATCCTATACTCCCCATCTACTAGAAGAGTTGGAAGGACTAGCACAAGGATTGGGAATTTCATCTATTAGAGCTGCATCCATGTTTAGTGGTTATGATGTTCCAAAGATAGATGCGATGGGGTGCACGGCTATACTTACAGATCAATATTATGTTAGGAACTATGATTTTTCCCCCGATTTTTATGATGGTATTTTTAGTTTAGTCCAATCAAAGACAGCACTTGCCACAGCAGGATATAATCTCCAAATTTTAGGGAGACACGATGGAGCTAATCAGGAAGGATTAGTAATGGGACTACACTTTGTAAGTTATAATGGATATACAAAAGGTATTTCACCTTGGACATCAATCAGGATGGCATTGGATACTTGCTCCACAGTCGATGATGCATTTGCTCTGCTAAAAGAATTACCGCATTCAGCGTGTTATAATTTTTCCTTGGGTGATAAAAAAGGCAACATTGCGGTTATTGAAGCAACCCCGGAAAAAATTTGTATCAGAAATGATGATTCCCTTTTATCATGTGTTAATCATTTTCAAACGCAGGAACTCCAAGAAAAAAATAGATTATCTATTGATGGTTCGATCAAAAGAAATAATTATTTACAATCATTTTATGGAGATAAACTAACACAAGACGAGATGTTTAAAATTTTCGCAAATAAACGCTCCCCTGTATTTTTTACAGATTATGAAAACCTATTTGGAACACTTCATACCTTTTCCTATTCCTTTAATAAATCGAGAATTATTACTTCTATAGCTCAAGGGAAGGAAGCTTTGGATTTTAATTTTAATAATTGGGTGAATGGGAAAGATATTGCCAGCAATAAAATGACTGGTTTAATCGAGAAAAGTAATTCGTTTAAATGATGTATGCTAGTTAATGTCTAAAACCTTGATATATAAGGGATAAGGCTTTTTTATTTATATCGTAATTCACTAGTGTTGCGTAAATAGTGTCATAATTTTCAGTTTAATTGTTTACTCTACTTAGAGCCAAAAAAGTAATTACCTTTCTAAAGGCGGCTCCTGTCCATTTGGAAATTTATTTACAATTAGACCTGTGCAACGACAACAATTTGTTGATTAAGG
>NZ_CATNHG010000023.1:0-1689 GCF_950097965.1 Bacillus sp. T2.9-1 | reverse complement strand
CTTACACGGCACAACTAACACAATGATTTAGTTGTGCCGATTCCACTTGCTTTCAATATTGTTTAAATATGCATTTGGGTCCTGCTTAAATCTTCTCTGTTTTGTGTGTTCATGTATTCGACTGTCCCACTTACTAACTTCTTTTTTATAGCCAGAATAAGTAGCATTCCGAATCTTCTGCAGCCCATCTTGTTCATTTTTAACATTTTCAACGAATACGATGTTTTCACCGTGACGAACAATGTATCGATTCCAAGTTCGACTGCCTGTAATCCTACGATGCCTTACTTTTGTTCTTCTAAAGAAAAGCTCTAAATCATTATTTGTCCTTGGCAGGAGAGGGTAATCGTAAAATGTAAAGAGACCTTTCCAAAAGCCTTTACTATATCTCATCAGATTGTCCACAAAGGCAAAATCATCTTCACGGTTTAGTTCCTTTTCTATTTGGGTCAGATATTGTTTTAACCGGGATTCAACCCAAGAACTTGTTTTGTTTTCGGAAGGATCCATGATTGTGGCAATCCTTTTAAAACGCAGATCCCACCGTTTTACGAGCTGATAATCCTTTTTGTAGTTATCCACATTTCTGACTATTCTGAACAGCTTTTCAAGTAAAGGAGTCCCCTTTTTTATCCAGGCATTTTTCAATCGAGTCCTTGATTGATTTTGTTCGCTCAAAGACACGTGTACCTGGTAATTCAAACGGTGGTTTTCCATCTTCCAAAAGCACTGAACGAATCGCCGCTACATAGTCACTCGCAATTTCTTCTTCCATGCTTACTGATGATGATTCTTCAATTTTTCTTTCGATTTCCCGAATTCCCCTTAGCTTCTTTTTGATGTTTGTCTTTAGCTTTCTGTCCTTTTCTACCAACGGTTTTGCGATATCTTTGAAGTAATGGAACTGACAGTATTGATATGGGATGTCCGGTGCTATCTTTTCGATTGCTAAACGGATTGACTGCTGACCATCACTGATGAAACCTTGGATAGGGTAACCCCAATCAAGAATTGGTTGAATAATTCCGATTAACTCTTGAGAGGCGCTACTCTTTAAATTATGTGCTGCCAAGATGGTGCCACTTAAGACCTCGCGAATAACATACAACGTTTCATTTCCTTTTTCAGGTTGAACGCCATCAATGGATAAGATTAATCCATTGTTCTGTTCCACGACTTCCTCTAAGGTTTCTTTCATATTTTCTGTAATCGCTGAACGAAGAAGTAACGCATATCGTTCGTACAGTTTCTGAACTTGCCTTTCTGAGATTTTCACTTGCTTCTCAGCTAGGATGGTGGCAATTTCTGAACGGGTTTTATGTTCTTTGAAACGCAAGTGCCCAATGTGGGCAATGACATCCATGCCATAGGTGATGTGCTTCATACTAAGTTGCTCAGCCTCCGCAGAACGATAAACAGTATTGTTCTCACAGCCATTATTTTCACAGCGATAGCCAAGATTAATAACTTTAAATTCCCCTTTTAGGGTAGAGATGGTTTTCCTCCATACAGGATGGCAATAGGTTAATTTCTCTCCACAGTCAGGACAATTTGAAATTTCAGGACTGTAATAGATAGACTCGCTTGGATTCAACCTGTTTTTAGTACGCATAAATAAACACCAACTTAAATAATTAATAAGTCTATTATAACCTATTTTATCCGTTGGTGTTATTTATTCCGTGTAAG
>NZ_CATNHG010000022.1:0-1782 GCF_950097965.1 Bacillus sp. T2.9-1 | reverse complement strand
CTCCCTCTATAAATGTTGATCTATCAACGGTTTGACCCGTTGTTGGGGTATCAAAAAAATATTTTTCGACACAATCCCTAACAATATTTTTAAAATATGTGAAACTATTCCAATACATGGGTACGCTACGCGGTCACTACTGGATAATGGTGGAAAGTAGTGATAGGAAATTATGCGATGCACAATGGATCTCTGCGTAACTTATGATGACGTACCCTCCCATGTCTCTGGGCATCTAAGTGCCTACATTCCTTCGTTCGGTCTAGTCATAAGGCAGAGGCTAGCGAAGCTCCTTTAGGGACTCAAGGTCGAATGGAAAAAATAGTGCCAGCTTCTCCGTGTCATCCTGTTGTCTAGGTCTATTTAAGGGGATGAAGGGTCTTATGCAGCCTCTACGAGACTAGGAATATCCCTCATCATTCGCTGTGCGTCAAACGCTTTGTGCTTAGTGCTAATTCCATGTAATACTTTTAATAGCTTACCGCATAGAACCACGATGGATTGCTTCTTGCGTAATGGATTAACCATACGATTTGTGTAATACTCATGTAGCTTTCGAAAGGCTTCATTGTGACGGATCATCGGCATCATTACTCGGAACAGAAGGGCGCGAAGCTTTCTTCTCCCCCGTTTGGAGATGCGTTTTTGCCCCTTGTGCTGACCAGAGGAATTTTCACGTAACGTTAATCCCGCGAGTTTAATTAGTTGGCGTGGATCTTCGTAGTGTGAAAAGCTTCCGATTTCAGCTAATAGATCGACAATCGTTGTATCTCCGAGTCCCGGAACCGTTGATAGCCATTCGTACTCTACAGACGTTTTTACAAGGTCAACTAGATGTTGAGTAAGGCTTTCGATATCTTGTTCTAACTGATGGTAACGGCGAACGAGCGTGGCAATTTCAATACGGGCCATCTCACGTCCTTCTGTTACTCCGATAGAGTTAGCTGCGACTTCAATAAGACGCAATGCTTTGGGTCTTTGGGGGGATTTGAGCCCCTCAACCTTCCGATAAAGAGATAAAACTTCATCGGGTTGTTTTTGGTGAAGATCATTCGGAAATGGGGTACATTCAAGTACTGCCAAAGCCATTTTTCCGAATGACGGAAACACCTGAGTAAACTCTGGAAAATAGCGATCTAACCAACGAATAATCATGTTTTTGACAGACCCTAGTTCCTCAGTCAATTTACTTCTAAACGTTGACCCAACGCGAAGTTCGGCCTCCATACCTTTTAGGATACGGGGATAACTGAACCGTCCGTCTTTTAAAAGTCGAGCGATCACAAGTGCATCTTTTCTGTCATGCTTGGTTGGCAGATTGTCGTCCAACTCTTTTGAACGCTTAACATGCATAGGGTTAACCATGGCCAAGGGAATGCCCCGGTCCTCAAGGTAGTAGGCCAAATTGAGCCAGTAGTGTCCCGTAGGTTCAATCCCGACAATGACTTCCGTTTTTTCATTTTCTTTCATGGCTACCAGAATACGTTGATAGAAAAGCTCGAACCCGTCTCTAGCTTGAGAAACAGAGAACGATTTTTGGAGCACACGTCCACGGTCATCCACAAAGCAAGCGTAATGGGTCCGCTTGGCAATATCGATTCCGACTACGAGTGTTTTTTCGGTGACTTGATTTATTTTCTGATTTTGTTTAAAATCCATTTTGGAGTCCTCCTTGGTTAACTAAGTTAGGGGTCATTTCGGTCCACGATTTGACACCCCGTATCATACCAAGAGGGCTCTTTTTTGTTCAAGTCCCCGAAAATCCTTCTAACAGGAATGCTC
>NZ_CATNHG010000021.1:0-1798 GCF_950097965.1 Bacillus sp. T2.9-1 | reverse complement strand
CTCCTCGTATAGTAAGTTTATAGTCCTCTTTCGAGGTAATTTCCAATTAAAATATTGTTCTTTGATAATTCTATAGATGTTAGTTCAGATAGTGGGGGGCTAGCCCCCCACTATCTGAAAAAGTTTTCCAAAGGGTGGACTTTTCGTGATGTCCCTAGATAATGGTCTTAGGATCATTTGGGGGATTTCTATCATCTCCTGTAGCTTTGACTACTACAAAAGTCTGTCTCCCCAGTCCTTGTTCGAACTTCTAACCCGCAGGCTGTTCCCTTTGGCAGCCCATGCTGGAAGTTGCAGCTTCCAGGCAGCTCATGGACCAAAGTGAGTTCTAATACGCGAGGGTGATTGACCGACAAGTACACTGGGGATATCCCGAAGAGTCCTTCCCTTGATCCTAGATTGAAAGGAGGTTAGCCACCATGAAATTATTTGTTGGAATAGACGTTAGCTCTCAAGATATGAAAGCTTGTGTCATGAATTTTGAAGGAGAAGCATTAACTGCTCTCACTGTTGACAACAATTTGACTGGGGCATCTTATCTGAAAGATCAGATTGTCAAGATAGCCCAAAGTAACTCAATTTCCGAGATTCAAATCGGGATGGAGGCCACTTCAGTCTATAGTTGGCATCCTGCTATGTTTTTTCACGAGGATGAATCTCTTAAAGAATTTAAAACAACAGTCTTTACTATTAATCCAAAACTAATTAAAAAATTTAAAGAGTCATATGTTGACCTGGATAAAACAGACCAAGTCGATGCTTGGATTATTGCAGATCGCTTACGGTTTGGACGTCTTCCACTAACGGCGGTGATGCAGGAACAATTTATTGCTCTTCAAAGGTTGACAAGAATGAGATATCATCTCGTTCACAACCTAACGCGAGAAAAGCAATATTTTCTGCAACACTTATTTTATAAGTGTAGTTCCTTTACGACTGAAGTGGATAGTTCGGTTTTTGGAAATGCCATGTTAGAGCTATTTCTTGAACAATATAGCTTAGATGAAATTAGCTCAATGGATCTTCAAGAACTTGCGAATTATCTTCAAGATAAGGGCAAAAATCGCTTTACTGACGCCGAGTGTGTGGCGAAATCCATTCAAAAGGCTGCGAGATCTTCCTACCGATTATCAAAGTGTGTGGAAGATTCTATCGACCTATTATTAGGGACTTCAATAGAGTCCATCCGTAGTATAACTAAACAGATTAAAGAACTTGACAAAGCCATCCAAAAGCTTCTAGAAGGTATCCCTAATACCTTACAGACGATTCCAGGAATAGGCCCAGTCTATACCGCTGGTATTTTAGCCGAAATTGGACAAATTGATCGCTTTGATAACCAAGCTTCCATTGCCAAATATAGTGGACTTACATGGTCCAAGAATCAATCAGGAAAGTTCCAAGCTGAGGAAACCAAAATGATACGTTCAGGAAATAGATTTCTTCGTTATTACCTTGTTGAAGCTGCCAACTCGGTTCAACGAAATGAACCTGAATTTCGGGCATACTACCTGAAAAAATATCGTGAGGTTCCTAAGCATCAACACAAAAGAGCACTCGTCTTAACGGCAAGAAAACTTGTGCGGTTGGTCGATGCGCTGCTACGCAACGATCAAGTCTACACGCCAAGAAGGAAGGTGAATAACTAAAGGATAAAACATCCTAAATCCTTCAATATTTTCCAGTAAATGGTTTAATATCTTACTGGGTTTCTTAAGTATTGTCTTTTTTAGGTATTGGTTGGCTTACAATTTCCAATTCCTTAGATTTTGGTACTTGACATATTACCGCAGGACTT
>NZ_CATNHG010000020.1:0-1891 GCF_950097965.1 Bacillus sp. T2.9-1 | reverse complement strand
GTGCCAGCGTATAATGGTAAATAAGTCAAATGGAAATTTCTTAGAAAAAAGACAAACTTTAAGAAAAGTCCCCTATTTCCATTTTTAGGAAGAATCAACCATCACAGAGTATTATTATAGGGCTCCTCTAGAGCGTGAAAGGACCTTGCGTTTCATCCTACAGGGATACCGCCTAGCGAATATAAACTTCGATTTTCACGTATTATTCGTATTTGCAGGACAAGATCCATAACGCTGGCACACGAGGTCTAAAGCCTCAGGCACGAAATACAATGTGATCTAACGTCCTAGAGGAGCCCCATTTTAGCTCAAACAATAATAAATTTATAAAAGGTTAAATAATGGTACGATAAACTTCTAAATTAAGCTGATAGGCAAGTATTTGACAAGACGTGGACTTCATAAAACCGTTTTGTGTTAGCGACTCTAAGCTTCTTACTTATTTCATCTACTAGAACATAGTTCTCTTGATCCGTATGGTATAAGGTATGGTTTCGAATCATGGAAAAGGCTAGGCGAATCATTCGGTTTCCTAAGGCTATATAGGCCTGACCCGTGAGTTTTCCACGCTCCTTAAAGGCTTTATATCTTTGTTTCATTTCGGGATTATTTACAGCTAGGGATTTACCTACCTGGTAGGTGATATTTCGGAATGTTCTTCTTCCTTGTTTAGAAATACAGAAATAAGATGGTCTTTTCCCTCCCGATTGCTTCACAATAGGATTGGTCCCTGCCAATTTAATTAATTGCCCCGCATGTTCGAAATCGGAGATATCGCCCATTTCAGCGTATAATTCAGCTCCAGTAACCACTCCTATCCCAGGAACACTTAGAATAACTGCTCCCTCCATACCAACAAACAAATCTTCAATTTTACGTTCTAATTCACCAATTTGGTTATTCAATAATTCAAAACGATCCAATTTTTGAGTTAGGAGAAAAATGTCCCCCTCTAAAGATGCTTTGGGTTGAGATATCGAATTTTCCGCATAGTTTAATAGAATCTGAATGGTGTTGTCTCTTATTTTTAAGTTTTCACGAATGGAAAGATCACGTAATCCCTTTTCCCCAAGCTTTAAAATATCGCTTGGATGGGGATAATGCCTCATGAGGTAGAGAGGTGCTTTTCCAAACAAATTACTAAATGGTTCCACTTTTTCACGCTTTCCTTTTACCCAGACGGATTTCCCCTGAAATTCCCTAAAAATATGGTCTAAATGCATACGAATCAAGTTTTGAGTAGCTGTTCGTTCCCCCACTAATTCGCGTCGGGCACGTGTAAGTTTCTGTAGGCTTAGCACATCACCAGAAGCTAACTCGTTGGATGTCCCCCGGCCATGAATCATGGATTGAACAATGGCCATTAGATCTAAATTATCCGTCTTAGACCAATTTAATAGGGTTTGTCTTTCCTGGGCAGTAGTAGCTGCATTCAAAGTTCGAACATGATAGCCAAGCGAATGACTTTTTCTAACAAGATCCTCGTAATAATGCCCTGTCGTTTCAATCCCCACTACTACTTCTTTCAGTCTGTTTTTATTCTTTTCCGACTCAATGATTCTCTTTAAATAGTCGAAACCAGTCATAGAAGCATCAAACTCGAAAGGTTTGACTAAAATGTCCCCATAAAACGTACAAATCAATGCTTTTTGTGTAAACTTTGCCGCATCAATCGCCACTAACATTAAATTTTCTGTCCCTGTCTCTCTCAAGAACTCTGCCCATCGACTTCCTTTTTTACCTTGAATGTGGTTAAATATTGAATATGCCATCGTTTTCATCTCCTTGGTAAGGGTAGTAAGATTGGAAGTTCTGTGATAGGTACTTCCATTTTACAATGAAAACGGTGGCTTTTTTCTAATTATTTGACCTATTTACTATACTAGGCACC
>NZ_CATNHG010000019.1:0-1916 GCF_950097965.1 Bacillus sp. T2.9-1 | reverse complement strand
CTGTTGTAAACTGATTCATAGGGAAGACCTCTTTTCTAGGATTGGTTGTGGTGACTTAATTCTACCAAGAGAAGGTCTTCCTTTTTACATGGAAATTTTCATTTACACAAAATATTTTATACTCTCTGAAAATACGAATACATTTAAAATATTTAATGGGATATTTACTATTTTTTATAATATTGCGGATAGAGAGTTTACCATACTGTTAGATGAAAGATTATAAGGAGAAAATTATGCCACATACACTACATAAAGACAATAGTATAATTGCTGCATTTTGTGAGGATGTTTTAGAAATAGAAAATGCAAAACTTCCTGATGAATACTATTACTCAAGCCTTTCACTTTGTGTTATCGACTCTGTGTTTTCTATAGGTGTTCGGTATGAAGGTGTTAGAAATACAGTAAATAGGTTTTGTAGTTATTTTAATCTCAATAAGGAACGCTCTAGAACTGAACTTCCGGTTATCAGTGAACAATTTTCAATTGAACAGTTTTTAAGCTCTTTTGAAAGTTTAGGGTTAGAAACATTTGTGAATGATGTATTCATTAATAAGCAAAGAACCTCCCCCACAAACGGAATATTAAAAGCAGAAGCAATTTATTTGTTCTGTAAAGTTCTTATTAAATATAGAGTAAATTTTTTACAGGATGTAAGTAAAGTATATGGTAATGTAGATTTTGAAAATGAAATTAAAGCCATACCAGGTCAAAAAAGTGGTATTTCACTTGTTTATTTTTACATGTTGGCTGGGGAAGACCAGTGGGTAAAACCTGATAGAATGATAGTGCGATTTTTAGAAAAAGCGCTTCAGAGAAAGGTTATGATTGAAGAAGCACAAATTTTATTAGAGGGAACTACTAACATACTTTTAGAACAATATTCAAATATTACTCCACGTTTACTTGATTATCAGATATGGAATTATGAAAGAAGTAATCCTAAGTAACCAATTGCTAACGGTAAGAAGAATTGGCAGAATTGCTAAGATGATGTAGTTGGAGCACTTATAGGGCGTATAAGTAATCCTAGTAATACTAGAAAACTAATTAAATTATGATGGTGTACAAATTTAAAATTATTTAAGTAAAAAAACTAGAAATGGTGATTAACATGAGTACAATGAAAAACATATTGACCTTTGGTGCATATGGACGTATCCAAGAAGCAATGAAAAAATATAACAAAATTAAGAAACGATATAACTTTAAATTGTATAAAATGAAATCAAAAAGCCGCGAAGTGCATGCTGTACTAGAAAAAGTAGTACGTGTGAAGATTGAAGCGATAAAAACTCTTAATACATTTAAGGAGTTTTCAGTAGGTAATATAGAAAGTCCGTTTTATAAGTCAAATTTATATGAATCTGTAGATTTCAAACAGATTAACCAAACATTGGAAAAAGGTCAACTAGCTTTAACAGCGGCGACTGGTGCAGCTGTTGGAGCAACAGCTGGAGTTGGAACCGCTCTTGCTACTTGGGGACTAGCATCGACATTAGGAGTAGCATCAACTGGCACTGCAATATCAACTTTATCCGGTGCAGCGGCAACAAATGCAACTTTAGCTTTGCTTGGTGGTGGAGCAGTAGCAGCTGGTGGTGGTGGAATGATAGCAGGTGCTACAGTACTTGGTGGCATTGTTGCAATTCCAGCTCTAGTAGCGCTAGGAGTTTTTAGTCATTTTAGTGCAAAAAAGAAAATTGCAGAAATAGAAATTGCAATATATAATATGCAGATTAATATGTCTAAAATGGAAACTAACATGATTCGAATGAAAAAAGTCAAAAAAAACTTACACGGCACAACTAACACAATGATTTAGTTGTGCCGATTCCACTTGCTTTCAATATTGTTTAAATATGCATTTGGGTCCTGCTTAAATCTTCTCTGTTTTGTGTGTTCATGTATTC
>NZ_CATNHG010000018.1:0-1941 GCF_950097965.1 Bacillus sp. T2.9-1 | reverse complement strand
CAAGGGTAATTTGCGGTAAAGTAGCCATTATAAGAATCCTTTCTGTGGTTATTTCGTCGTTGTTTTAACCTTATCAGAAATGGATTCTTTTTTCATTTATCAAGTGAATTAACATTTAACAAAAAAGTTTATTGGAATAACGATTGTAACCAATTAATGATTTTCTATGAATAATTCAGGTAAAAGGTTGTTTTTCTGAGAAGGAAATAAGCGAGTTAGTTGCGTTTATTTGTTTTACGACCTCACAACAGTATTATGGTGCGATGATGAAGTTAGAAGTAGAGGGATAATAACATTTATTTTATTTTTTCTTCAGCTAACTGGTGCGTTAATTCTAGAAGGATTAACGCTATTTTTTATGTAGAAGTTATTGAACTAAATGGGCAGGTTAGTACAAGGTTAAAAATAAACATTGGTAAGTACATTATAATCTTGCAAGAAAATCTAGCAAGATTAGTAAAGAAATCACCTCAAATAAAAAGTACACTCAGGGAAGAGGTGATTTAATGTGTATTTAAAAATTATAAAAAATAATAGAAATGTATTATTTTACTTGTTAGGAGCTGGGACTTCTAGTTTGGGGGATGTTATATCTGGGTTAGCCTTCCTATTTTTAACTTATCAGATGACAGAATCAAGTATACATACAACTGGTGTTGCAATCTCACAAGTAGTCCCTTATCTTTTATTTGGATTAATCGGGGGAGTAATTGCTGATTGGGTAGATAAAAAAAGGATATTAATAAGAATCGATCTTATAAGAGTACCTCTAATATTATCATTAGTGCTATTTCAACAATTAGAGTTGCTGAACTATTGGCATTTAATAATAGTGAGTTTTCTTATTCAGTGTCTAGGCTGTTTTTTTAATCCTGCTCATAGGGCTATATTACCCATTATTACAAGGGAAGAGGAAAGATCTTCTGTTAACAGTTTGCTTGACACAGTTACAAGGGGCATTACTGTATTAGGACCTATTGTTAGTGTAGGCTTAATGAATACCATTAACATTATCCACTTTTTTACTTTCGATGCACTAACATATCTTATAAGTGCTATTCTTATTTATAAAATTCAATTTACAGAAAAAAATATAACAGGCGAAAGTCCAAATCAAAGAAAAATAAGTGATATATTTATCTCAATAAAGGATTTTTCAATTTGGGTGAAAAAACAAACGACAATTCGAACCATATTTATAGTTACAGTAATCATTGTGTTTTTCAATACCTGGGTATGGCAAGTCGGTTTATTACTGCAACTAATCGAAACAACCCCAAATGGAGAGGAATTATACAGCTTACTTTTAGGATGGTATGGTGCTGCTGTAATTGCAGTTAACCTGCTTATCCCATTAATTTGGAAAAAGTTAAGTGTGAAAATTTATCTTTTTGGCTCACTGATTTGGGGTATAGGCATTCTCCTTTTAGGATTTGCGTATAGCCTTCCAATGTTTTTTATAGGGATATTAGTTGCAGCAATAGGCTTACCTATATCTGGCTTATCACGAGTATATTTGTTACAGAAATATCTTCCCGTAGAAAAACTAGGTAGAGGCTTTAGTTTTAATGCATTTCTTCTATATTTATCAAATGCTGTTTCTCTTGGAGTATTCGGATTCATCTCTTCATTCTTGTCTACAAGAATCTTGTTTTTAATATGCGGAATTATGATGGTTATTTGTTCAGGTATTTACTTATTAACCATTTCTCGAAAAGCGCCAGGAGTAATACCATATAATCGCTTAAATAATTGATTGTAAACAGTAACAGATGAAAAACCACAGTCCATTGCAATTTCTAATACAGTGTTATATTTTTTTTCTTACACGGAATAAATAACACCAACGGATAAAATAGGTTATAATAGACTTATTAATTATTTAAGTTGGTGTTTATTTATGCGTACTAAAAACAGGTTGAATCCAAGCGAGTCTATCTA
>NZ_CATNHG010000017.1:0-2045 GCF_950097965.1 Bacillus sp. T2.9-1 | reverse complement strand
TTATCCAATTCAAAGCCTTGGCAGGCCGACGAACTTCCCAAATTGCTATGAATAAGATAAAGAACGTATTTAACAGGTATAGATAAAAAATCCACTCCAACTGGAATCCCTCCTTCTGTTTCTCTTATCATGTACAAACTATGTAACCAGTATACGTATGGAATATGAAGGGATTGTCTGTTATATATTATGGACTACCTTTATAAGAACTTGTATAAGATATTAAGAACGAAAAAAAGAGAATTAAGGTTGGGAAAGTTCTGACATCAAGAAAGGCGTAATGATCTGGGCACTGTCCTAACTAGAGACTTAGTGATTTTGAAAATTACCATCTGGTAAATTCCTAAATATAGGTATAATTTTTTATAAATTTGGAAAATGAAATTGGTAAATGCAATAAGGAGTAAATAAGAGAAAACATTAATTTATATTGGGAGGAAATCGTCTTAAAATTAGTCGTTAACATCTTTTTTGTTAATGTTTAATGAATGATCGGTATCTCTAACAGCAGCATAAAAAAAATCTTTGATTTGAAGATATCACTTTGCCTTTAGTTCTTCCTTTAACCACTTTTCATTTTTGTTGATAAATTTTAATTTACGCTTTTGCACTTTCCCTTCAATGACAACGACTATGGGTAATCCGCGGTATTCCACTTTCATATGTAAATCTTTTGGAGTAATAGGAACTAATTCTTTTCTTGGAAAAATGCTAATTTCACCTGTTGCTTCCAAAATCGCATATTCATTATCGTGAATATCCGGATATCCTGTTGTTCTTAAATTAGACAACAGCTCAGGTAAAGGATATCTACTTTCCTTTAAATTTCGATTAAGATAAAAAAGAATCGCTCCAAAATCATGAGGGGTAAGTTGGGATAGAGCTGATTTCCCTAAAATATTTACTGCTACAATAAACACAATATAGATAAAAATAACTTTAACTAAAAAAATAGACACTTCTAACACCTCGTAAAAAAATTCACCTTAGTCCGAAATTGGACTAAGGTTTTTAAACTTATTTCAATTAAAAATGGTATCTTTTTTTCGTCATGTATGAATCTAAGCTAAATCCTTATCCTTTTAAAATAGGGGTCACTTTATCAATGGCTTCTTGTAATTTTTCACTGTTTAACCTATACATTTGTTTGGCGTCTTTTGATTCCGTTCCAAGAGCAAATAGTTCTAAGTCTGCTTGACATTTTTTCAAGGTTGAAAGAATTAAGGGTCTTTCTTGTGGGGGGGCGACTTGTAATTTATCGTCAAACAGATCAATCGTTAACTCTCCGTAAGAATTAACCTGTCCCAGAAATACATTTTCAATCGTTACCCCTAGTTTTTCTAATTCAGTTTGTAGCCAAGCCCGACTTCGTCCAATCGTGGCTAGTGGTTCATCCATTATTGTACCATCCATAATAATGGTCTGAGGCTCCTTGATTGAAGCAACCTTCAAGTTTATATCCTTTGCTGTTAAAGGTTGATTTTCTTTCTTTAGCATCACAGATAAATCACCTGTTGCCTCTAAAACAGCAAATTCTACATCAGAGACTTGAAAGACATCCTTCCTGCGAAGTAGCTCTAACAGTTCATCTGTCGTATATCTTTCCTTTTTTAAATTATCTTCCATAATCTTCCCATCTTTGATAAATACAGTTGCTTTTCCTTCTATAAAATTGCGAAAACCTTTACTTTTTAAGGAAATTAAATCACTGAAAAAGGGAATAGCCGCAAAAATGACAATTCCAATAATTCCGTGAAAAATGTTCCGTTCAAGTCCCGTAGCCACTTCTGCACCAATACTTCCAATAGACATACCGGTGACATATTCAAAGAAAGATAGTTCTGAAATTTGCTTTTTCCCTAACCATTTTGTAATGAAAAATAAAACAGCAACAAATAATGCTGAGCGTACAGCTATATCTAACCATTCAGGCACTGCTTACACCCCCTGTAAATATAGTTTTTCTAGAAACCTTTGTACTGAAGTTCCTCTCCTTCTAGTTCTCCTACTCTTTTTTTTAAATCTTTTGTTACTTCGTGTACTAC
>NZ_CATNHG010000016.1:0-2123 GCF_950097965.1 Bacillus sp. T2.9-1 | reverse complement strand
ACAGGGATTAAAAGGTTTTTAAAAAAGAAAAAAACGAAATTTTGATAAAAGAAAACATTTAGAAAACGGATACAAAATTAGAAGTTTTACTTTATAAAAAGGGAGCTATAAAAAACTCCCACAAAAACTTGACTCAATCCAATATCTTTATATGAATACTTTTTAAAATAATTGACAGTAATATTATCTAAATAGCTCTCAATATTCTCTTTTGCAACTTCTATACTATACTCTAGATCAAATTCTTCAATACTTGTTTCATCCAGTTTAAATTCATAGTTTAATAAAGCATTCAAATTATAACCTCCATAATACTATGCTTTTATTAAGTTCCTATTCTCACTTACAAAAAGCTGCCATTCTTCCGGTAACTCACTTAAAAGCCCAATCCACTTTTCTTTATCTAAATTAAAAAATTCGTACACAACATTCCCATATTTCCCCTCAGCATTTTTAAATAATTTTAGACGGCCAGCAAAGTTAATGAAAAACCTTTCTTTATCTCCCTTATATTTTAGGCTTGAAAACCTATTCAGAATAAATTCAAAATCATTCCACAACTGTCTTGTTAGTTCAGATATAGCATAAAAATGAGGAATGGAAAAATGGCATCCTCCTAAACAATCCCTGCCCGGATATGGACAATTCGCTTCTCCTATTAAGCATTGAACATCTTTCTGTTTACTAGTCAATTTCATAAATAGTATTTCTTCAAACTTTTGTTGAGTTTCTTGTGAATCCATTTCTAAGATTATATTTTTTACTATTTCTTCATCCTCAGATACAGCCAGTAAAAAACTAGCTACCGACTCAAGTTTAAACACACCTCCGAATGAATCTAGAAGTGAATTGTTCTGTTTTGTTTTTTCAAAAAGTGACGTGGTTTCTCCGAATAAAATATCGGTAAAAGTATCAGCAATAAAACCGAAGTGGTCGTTTCTTGAAAAGAGTTGTGAAGTAAGGAAGTTTATGTCCTCTTCAGTAAAAAGCAAATAAATATTTGTAGTTTCAATGTTCTTATGTCCACGAAATTGTTTAAGTATTTCTATTTCATGTGGTCCATTTACATTTTTTGAAATACGCAACAAAAATGTGAATAATGAACGGTTCATTTTTAAAGTATCGAATTGAACACCGCTAAAGGATCTAAAAAAATTTTCTTTAACTTTATTCCTAAATCTATTATCTTTTGTCATAAAATTAATAACGGATTGAAAACTATCGTTTAAAAGCCTTGTTCTAATTTCACAAAGAGTCACTGCAGTTGCAAATGCGATTAATAACTTATCCGGAATAAATAAATACCTATCTGCATTATTTTTTGAAAAGTTATATGTTTTTATTTGTAGTCTTCTTAATAATCTTTCAGCGTCCGTTTTACTAATTTCATTATTTTCCATCCATTCAATTGTCGGTTCGATATAAGTATCCTCAAATGACACTCTAGGAAAATGAAGATAGTCAGGTGTTCTCCAAATATTTGTTAAATGAAGAATTACATATAACCATGCAGAATCATAACGATCATATACCATATTTATATTCTTATTTTCTTCATTTGCTAGAACTGCTTTTTTTATACTATTAATTGCATTACTCTTATGAAAACTAACATTTTCAGAAACATAATCGAATAGATTTCTATATTCTTTTGGCGTATATAAACTTTTTATTTTTCTTTTTTGTTCTCGGTCATAAGGATTAATTATTTCATTCATTCTAAATGTAACTTTATTTTGCATTTTTTGAGATAAATGAATTGCTTGTAAAAAGCTATATAAATGCTTTTGAAAATGCAAAGGGTATTTTTTAAAAAACGCAAAATTCAATTCCTTTGAGGAGCAATTGTATATTTCCTTTGATAAAATAGAATTCATATCTTTAGTTAAATTTACAAGTACACCAATCCTCTGTAATTTATCATCGTAAGAATTTGGATTCCATTCATTTGATTTACTCTTAATGTATATATCCCAAAGCTTTTCAGTTTCAATAATGTAAACGAGCACAATATTTCAGATACTCTTTTCCACATTAATCCGGGAGGAAATCTGAAATAATGTGCTATTTTTTTCACTTTATTTCGGAATGTGCAAAATCTTGTTCAAATTATTCCGTCTTAA
>NZ_CATNHG010000015.1:0-2138 GCF_950097965.1 Bacillus sp. T2.9-1 | reverse complement strand
GAATACATGAACACACAAAACAGAGAAGATTTAAGCAGGACCCAAATGCATATTTAAACAATATTGAAAGCAAGTGGAATCGGCACAACTAAATCATTGTGTTAGTTGTGCCGTGTAAGTTTTTTTTAGGATAGAAATCATTAACCATGTAATCAAGCTAACGAATAAACCAGATAGTAAAATGGATATCCAAGCATCTTTTTTTGATTCTAGATACACAATTCTTGGGACTCCAAGAATTCCCATACCAATTTGCGAAGTGTGTATGATATAAAACGCCATAAAGGCGTTAACAAATCGTATATTTGATTTCATTTTGCACCTCAAAATTCATCTAAATCTGTTATATTTCTTAATCGCTCCTTTAGGCGAATGGAGTCTTTTGGTCGATTTACTAACGGTCGCCTCATATAAAAATGGTGGGGGAGACGTATTAAAAAATATTGCAAATCTTTCATTCTTAGCGGATATAGAGGTGCAAGATAAGGTTTATTTAAAGAAGTTAATTTTAACAAGTGAACCATTAGAATACATATACCAAAAATGATTCCATTTAACCCCCAAACACCTGCTAAAATAATGATTGGAAATCTAGCAATTCTGACAGCAGTGCCCATTTCATAAATAGGAGCCGAAAATGCCCCTAATGCACTAAATGCAACAATGATAATTAAAATATTGCTAGTTAATCCTGCCTCAACCGTTGCTTGGCCAATGACAAGACCTCCTACAATTCCCATTGTTTGTCCTACTTTTGAAGGAAGGCGGGCACCAGCTTCTCTAAGTAACTCAATTAACAATTCTAGTAAGAGTGCTTCTAATAAGGGCGGAAAAGGAACTTGTGAACGTGATTGTCCAATGATAAATAACAATTTAGATGGTATGAGTTCAAAATGATAAGTCATGGCAGCCACATAAATGGCTGTTAAAAAAATAGAACCTACCATAGCAAAAAATCGGATAAAACGAATAAATGTACTTAAAGACCATCTCAAATAGATATCTTCTGTTGATTCGAAAAATGAGAAAAAATTAGCAGGACCTATAATCCCTACTGGGCTACCATCTATAAAAACACCAATTCGCCCGTTTATAATCGAGTAGATGAATCGATCGGGCAGCTCTGTTAATATAAATTGTGGAAATAAAGAGTAATGATTATCTTCTAGGCATTGAGCCAAAACGGAACTGTCACTTATATTATCCGTTTTTAATTGTTTAATCCTTTCCTTAAGTGTCTGAAGAGTGTCATCGTTAGCAATATCTTTTATATATACAATTCTTACTTGCTTTTGAGCGCGTTCCCCAATCTTTATTTCATCCGTGCACAAATTATAATCATTTAGATTTTGTCTGATTATCTTAACGTTAGAAGTTAATGATTCAGTGAACGAAATTTTAGGTCCATATACTAACGATTCTGTTTCTGCTTTCTCAATAGAGCGTTCAATGGGATTTGCGCAGTTCACCATGAATCCCTTTTTCTCTTCTAAGAAATAAATATAAGCAAATCCATTTAATAGGGAAGAGATAACTTCTTGTTCCTCTATATTTACCATTATTTCTTCTATAGGAATGTTTTTCATTAAATAGGTGTAATGTAAGTATTCTACAGAAAGTTGTTCAATGTATTTAATGACATATTCATTTAGAATCTCTGGCTTAATTAAAATCTTCATGAAAATAATATGAATCCCCACTTGTCCAGCTTCAATCTTTCGACAATTCAAGTCGGGTGATTCATTAAGAATCGATTTAATTTTTTCATAACCTGGCAAGCTCTCATTATTATTACGCTCTGTCATTCTTATCATTTCCTTCAACGTTTTTTATAGTGTCTGTTAAAAAAATTATTTTATACAGAATATGGATAGAAGGATCGTAGAACCAATACATCATAATGGACAGCGTTAAACCATTATTGTGTCTAGTTTAAGAGGTTGGTTTCTTGTCAGTTATTACCCTTTTTCTCTCAGATTAATCCCAAATTTTATTTCTTCAATGTCCTTTTTTGGTTTTAACGTTAAACGTTGAAAGGATTTCCTTTTTTGTTTTGTTGTCATTTTTTCACCTTCTAAAATGTATGAAAAATTTGATGTTTAATAACAAAACAGTTCCTTTTTATGTATTAGACAAAC
>NZ_CATNHG010000014.1:0-2147 GCF_950097965.1 Bacillus sp. T2.9-1 | reverse complement strand
AGCGTACCCATGTATTGGAATAGTTTCACATATTTTAAAAATATTGTTAGGGATTGTGTCGAAAAATATTTTTTTGATACCCCAACAACGGGTCAAACCGTTGATAGATCAACATTTATAGAGGGAGTTAAACAACAAAATAATTGATCAAAAGAAAAAAATTAAAGAACTAGAAGATTTAAATAAACTAGCTCAATCTACTATTTATAAACTCTTTTATTATGGTAAGGATAGGAAAGAAAAAAATCTAATAAACTTACTCACTACTACAAAAAATTCAACAAAGCCTGTTAATAGAGCATTAGAAAATTTATTTAACCATGAAGCATTTGAATTTTTTGATCTTGAAACTGGCGAAAAAATATATAAAGAAACAAAAATTATTGATATAAAGAAGCGTAAAAAAGAGTCTTCTAGTTTGGATTTGTGGAATGACTTATAAAAAAAGCCCAGCTATGCAGATATATAAAGTGCCTAGCTGGGCTTTTGGGTTATTTCAATTCTTCCGTATTTTCATATCTGCTATCTAAAAAGTCAACTATATGAATAATGTAACCCTCAATTGTTTGTGGATTCCGTACACATGCCCCCCATTCTGGAAGACCGTGATGACATAAAATACAGTGGGAAATATGGTGTATGTCTTCTAAAGAAATCCTTATATTTTCTGTTTCTATTATTTTCGAGAGGATAAGTACACCATATGGGATATGTCCTATCATTACTCCTAACTCATCCATGATTATTCCAGTTTGTTTCCTATTCTCAATATTAGAATGATCAGCCGTTGGGAATAAGAATTTAAATTCCTCAAACTTTTTGCCAGCATGATCATATTCTAGTAATTTTCCAATATCATGAAATAAAATGCTTGTAAAAACTAAATCATAATTAGGAGCTGAACTTCTATGTTGCATTGCGCCATATAACATTGTATAAAGATGATCAATAGTATCTTTCCATACAATGTGCTGAGGATTTATAGACTCCGATTGAAGTTGATTCCAAATATCCTTCTTATGTGCTTTTTCAACTACGTTTATTAGCTTTATAATTGCTTGATAATGGTTATCTTCTTGTTTTAATATGAATCTTGCGAACCTCATTAAACCTACTGTATGTTTTAATAAGCCACCTAAATAATTATGATGAAATCCTTTTGCTGCTGGCCTAATAGAAAATTGGTCCCAAAAACGTTTCATTGCAGCTAAGGATATGTCCTTAAAAGGTTGTTCCAATTCATTTATATATGAGAAAAGTTCTACAGTAAAATCTTCAATATTTTGCTTAGTGTAAGCTAGAAAAGTGAAGGGATTAATATCTTCTTCACATGGTTTCATTTTATTTATAGTAAGTGATTTATGCCCCCGATAATCTTCTATTCTAGCCTCAACATCGAAAATAGAGAATTCTTCAAGTAAAGGGATAGTATTTTCAACGGCATTTTGGTTGTCCCATAATTTTGCATTTATCGAACCAAAATTATTACTAAATCTTATTTTTAAATATTGTTTGTTAGTTTTGGTTGATTCGATATTAAAGTCATTAAGAAGTAATCGTAATTTAACATTGATTCCTTTTTCAAATTCATTTATGTTGAAAATTTCTTCACCAGTAGGGAGAATAGGAGTTGGAAATTCTTTTAGGACCTGTTCTCTATCATCTTCAGTTAACTCAAATTTAACTGGGATAAAATCATAGAAATAAAATTTTATGTCATTCATTGATTATCACTCCTAAACTTTACACACTAAAGTGTAAAAGTTTTTTTATTTATCATTTTCTATATCATTTTAACTTAAATGTTTGATTAAGTAAGTAAAATTTGATTAATGTACTACCTTCCGTTGAAAATCAAGCTTGAAGATTTGAAACTACTTCCACTATACAAATAAGGGTATATCCAATTCCTATAATCGTTGTGCATCAGGAAAATGCGGATTTACAACGATAAGGAATTTCCAATATAAAAAGCCTGATTTCCCAATCCCTAAACTGAGAAATTCGGCTCTTTTTTTTTCTTACACGGCACAACTAACACAATGATTTAGTTGTGCCGATTCCACTTGCTTTCAATATTGTTTAAATATGCATTTGGGTCCTGCTTAAATCTTCTCTGTTTTGTGTGTTCATGTATTCGACTGTCC
>NZ_CATNHG010000013.1:97142-102862 GCF_950097965.1 Bacillus sp. T2.9-1 | reverse complement strand
CTTTTTTAATGCTTAATTTTTTCCAGCTACCGCGCTCTCGCTTGGTGGCCTTTTTGTCTAGTTGGAGGACGCGTCCCCCAACTAGACAAAAAGGATATTTATTCTCCCACAAACATTTTACTCATACAGTAAGATATAAAAAAGAACTTGTTACAAGAACAAGCTCTTTTTTGGTAACAATTATCGAATTTCTTTAATACGAGCTTTTTTACCACGTAGGTTACGTAGGTAGTAAAGTTTCGCACGGCGTACTTTACCGCGACGGATAACTTCTAGCTTCGCAATTTTAGGTGTGTGAACAGGGAATGTACGCTCAACGCCAACTCCGTAAGAAACTTTACGTACTGTAAAAGTTTCGCTGATACCACCACCACGACGCTTAATTACAACACCTTCAAATAACTGAATACGTTCACGAGTACCCTCAACAACTTTCACGTGTACACGTACAGTGTCACCAGGACGGAACGAAGGAAGATCAGAACGAAGTTGTTCTTTTGTAATTTCTTCTATTAATTTTTGCATCGTTTTCAACTCCTTCCAACAGACGCTCTTGCACTCATAATGGAGACCACTTGCAGCGGAACATCGTTATAAGACTCTTCACAGAAATCCATCTGTTTAAGTCACAAGTGTTATCTTAACATAAAACTATAATAACAGCAATATTTTTTCTAAAAATAATAGAACTTTGCTATTTTTAATATAATTGTATTATGTTAACTTGGATGATGTTGCTTTTTTAACTCATTTACAAGCTTTTTCTGCTTCTCTGTCAGCGGATAATTATCTAGTAAATCCGGACGTCTTTCAACCGTTCTTCGGAAAGATTCCCTTTCTCTCCATTCATCTATATGAGCATGATTTCCAGATAACAGTGTATCCGGAACCTTCATACCACGAAAATCAGCTGGTCGAGTGTAATGAGGATGCTCCAACAAACCAGTGCTAAACGAATCATTTACATGGGATGCTTCTTTCCCCAGTACACCTGGCAATAGCCGTACAACACTGTCAATGACAACCATTGCGCCCAATTCACCGCCAGTTAGGACATAGTCACCAATGGAGATTTCATCTGTTACCAAATGCTCTCTGATTCTTTCATCATATCCTTCGTAATGACCACAAATGAAGATTAAATGCTCCTCTTTGGCCAGTTCTTCCGCTTTTGCTTGCGTGTATCTTTCTCCCTGAGGACACATTAGAATGACACGAGGCTTGGTTCCTTCCTTTTTTGCTGTTAATGCACCAACAGCGTCAAATATCGGCTGGGGCTTTAATACCATTCCAGCACCTCCTCCGTACGGATAATCATCAACGGTTTGATGCTTATTATCAGCGTAATCGCGAAAATTCACGACATTGTACGCAGCTTTTTCGCCTTCTTCTGCCTTCTTTAAAATAGAACTATGAAGAACCCCTTCGAACATCTCTGGAAATAATGTAAGTACATCAATCTTCATTAAGAAAACAGCCCTTCCATTGGCTCTATTACAACTAGTTTTTCTTGCACATCTACTTTCATCACTACTTCTTCGATATATGGAATCAAGATTTCATTTTTATCTTGGCCTCTCACAACCCACACATCATTCGCTCCCGGTGTTAAGATTTCCGTAATTTCTCCAAGCTCTTCCCCTTCTACGGTTACCACTTTACAACCGATAATTTCATGAAAATAATACTCATTTTCTGCAAGTTCTCCAAGAAAGCTCTCTGGCACCTTTAAAAGGCCGCCCTTCATAAATTCCACATCATTCACATTTTCATAGCCTTCAAATGTAAGCAGATTGAAGTTCTTATGTTCTCGATGGCCTTTAATTTTCAATTCAAGCGGATTCGCTTTATCTGTCTGAAAAAAATAAATCGTATTCCCAATTTTGTAGCGTTCTTCTGGAAAATCAGTACGAGAAATAACACGAATTTCTCCTCTTATCCCATGTGTATTGACAACTTTACCAACATTAAACCATTTCTCCATTGCATTCACCTCTATCGAATATCAACCACTGTTCCATCTTTTACAATAATTGACTTATTTGTATTTTCCCAAGCCTGCCCCACCTGAACATCAACAACAGCCATTACTTCTTGCTCCTTGATTTCTGTCCCTAATGGTAGTATATGTAATTGATTTAATTGAAACTCTATCGTTTTTTGTTTCTCTAATTTATTTGTAACTTCCTTTCGAAAAAAACGTTTAATTTCCGAACCAGAAGGGTGATTTTTCAATTGTTTTCTTTCTTCAAAATGAAGCTGTTGTACTTCTTTTTCTAGTTGCTCTATTTCTTGCCGATATCGTTCAGAAATGGACTTTCGCGTTTTCTCTGTTAAAACTTGTTTTACTGTTACAGACTGAAGAATCTTCATATACTTCCTCCTAACAGATGACAACCTTTGTACATACTACTAACAAGGTAACATATATTGCATTTTTCGTCTAAATACAAGTAAATTATCAATCATTTTACCAACACTACAGCTACTTCTGAAGAAATGCTAGCACTTAAGTTTACTATATCAGCCAATGTAACATGTTTATCAGCCAAAATAATTATTTATCAGCCAAATCTCCATCGATATCAGCCAAAGAAGCGCACTAATCAGCCAAACCCATATTTCTCCTAAAAAACAAAGGAAGGAGGGTTCCCCCTCCTTCCTTTTCATTTAATCTCTAATATCAACAATAATTTTCTTTTGTTGTAATGATCCTGCTGCATAAACAATCGTTCGAATGGCTCTCGCTACTCGCCCTTGCTTCCCTATTACCTTTCCTATGTCATTCTCGTTGACAGAAAGCAAGTAAGTGATACGATTATCCTCTTCTGTTACAGTTACGGCAACTTCCTCTGGAAAATCAACAAGGGGCTTAACAATCGTTTCTATAAGCTCTTTCATTGCATCAAAAATTATTTAGCGTTTTTGATATTGTGGAATTTTTCCATAATACCTTGGTTAGAGAATAGGTTACGTACTGTATCAGATGGTTTTGCACCATTTTGTAACCATTGTAGAGCTTTATCTTCGTTGATTTCCACGATAGCTGGGTTTGCTACCGGATTGTAAGTTCCTACTGTTTCAATGAAACGTCCATCACGTGGTGAACGAGAATCTGCTACTACGATACGATAAAAAGGAGATTTTTTTGCTCCCATTCTTTTTAAACGAATTTTTACTGCCATTTAATATTGCACCTCCGAATAGTTTCACACAAGATAGTATATTATCAGATACTCCAACACTTTGTAAAGTGTTTTTTCTTGTCAGTGTTAAAAATCTTTATTTACGCCCTCTAACAGTCTGTTTTCGCCCAATTTCAATGGACAAACGAAGCCAATTTTATATAAAAAACTGTCGTTAGAACGGGTTGAAAGGTAATTTTAATTTACCTTTTTTCTTGCCCTTTTGACCCATATTGGTCATTTGCTTCATCATTTTTCTCATGTCATCAAACTGTTTTAAAAGTCGATTTACTTCCGGAACGGTTCTACCGCTTCCTTTTGCAATACGCTTTCTTCTGCCAGAATTGATGATCTCTGGATGTTCTTTTTCTTGCTTAGTCATGGACTTAATGATTGCCTCTACATGTGCAATTTGCTTTTCGTCCACTTTCATATTGTTTAAGCCTTTGATTTTGTTCGCACCTGGCATCATTTTAATTAATTCGTCAAGTGGTCCCATGCTTTTCACCTGGCTTAAGGAATCAAGAAAATCGTCAAAGGTAAATGAATCTGTTTTCATTTTCTTTTCTAATTCTCTCGCCTTTTCTTCATCCACGTTTATTTGCGCTTTTTCGATTAAGCTAAGCACATCACCCATTCCTAGGATTCTAGAAGCCATTCTCTCAGGATGGAATGTTTCAAGCGCGTCCATTTTTTCTCCCAAACCAACAAATTTAATTGGTGTGTTTGTAACAGAACGTATGGAAAGCGCAGCACCCCCACGTGTATCACCATCAAGCTTTGTTAAGACAACTCCCGTTAATCCTAACTGCTCGTTAAAGCTTCCGGCTACATTGACAGCATCTTGCCCTGTCATTGCATCGACAACAAGTAATATTTCTTCTGGGTTTGCAAGTTCTTTGATTTGCTTTAATTCATCCATTAGGGCTTCATCTACATGAAGACGACCTGCTGTATCAATTAATACATAATCATGATGATCTTCTTTCGCTTTTTCAATCGCTTGCTTTGCAATTTCAACAGGACTAACTTGGTCTCCTAGTGAAAAAACTGGAAAATCAAGCTGTTTTCCTAATGTTTGCAATTGCTTAATCGCAGCAGGACGATAAATATCTGCAGCTACTAATAGTGGATTACGATTATGTTTTTTACGCAGTAAATTTGCAAGCTTACCAGTGGTGGTTGTTTTCCCCGCCCCTTGAAGTCCGACCATCATAATGACAGTTGGAGGACGTTTACTCACACCAATTTTGCTTTCTTCTCCACCCATTAATTCCGTAAGCTCTTCTTTTACTACTTTAATAACTTGTTGTCCAGGAGTTAAGCTTTTTAGCACTTCCTGTCCAACTGCACGTTCACTTACTTTTTTGACAAAGTCTTTTACCACTTTAAAGTTTACGTCTGCCTCAAGAAGCGCAAGACGTACTTCACGCATCATTTCTTTTACATCCGCTTCATTTACTTTCCCTTTTCCACGGATTTTTTGCATCGTGTTCTGCAGTCGGTCAGCTAAACCTTCAAATGCCATACGTCAGCCTCCTTAATCTAATTTCTCTAGTTCCTCTACTGCCTCTCGCAACGCAGATATAGATAAGGTATCATGTTCTAGCATTTTTTTCATCTTTTCAAAAAGAACTTGACGCTCTTGAAATTTCTGAAGTAATAATAACTTATTCTCATATTCTTCTAGCATTGCTTCTGTACGTTTAATGTTGTCATACACCGCTTGACGGCTTACATTGTACTCAGCAGCAATCTCCCCAAGAGAGTAATCATCCAAATAGTAAAGAGACATATAGCTTCGTTGCTTCGGTGTTAACAACGACTGATAGAAATCAAATAAATAATTCATTCTCGTTGTTTTCTCAAGCATCGAATAATACCCCCGTGTTAAGTCAAAAGCCTTTACATCGACTATTTTACACACCAGAAAAAAAGATGTCAAGAAAATATCTTTACAAATTGAAAAGCGGAGGGTGCCCGTTTAGGGGCGTGTGGGGTGGAGCGACGATTCCTGAGATATAGGAAACACAGTGAACGGCAGTGAACTGATGTTGACTTATCGTAGGGTAGCATCGGGAAGCCCATCAGCCCCTGGGCACCCGGAGCTGGACTAATTGAAAAGCGGAGGGGGCCCGTTTAGGGGCGTGTGGGGTGGAGCGATGATTCCTGAGATATAGGAAACACAGTGAACGGCAGTGAACTGATGTTGACTTATCGTAGGGTAGCATCGGGAAGCCCATCAGCCCCTGGGCACCCGGAGCTGGACTAATTGAAAAGCGGAGGGGGCCCGTTTAGGGGCGTGTGGGGTGGAGCGATGATTCCTGAGATATAGGAAACACAGTGAACGGCAGTGAACTGATGTTGACTTATCGTAGGGTAGCATCGGGAAGCCCATCAGCCCCTGGGCACCCGGAGCTGGACTAATTGAAAAGCGGAGGGGGCCCGTTTAGGGGCGTGTGGGGTGGAGCGATGATTCCTGAGATATAGGAAACACAGTGAACGGCAGTGAACTGATGTTGACTTATCGTAGGG